>JBBAAF010000126.1:0-11032 GCA_041658425.1 Bacteroidales bacterium
CGAAAAAAATCTGAGAGGTTCTACTGTCATTTCTTTGGCTCCCAAAAACAAACCTTCGGTGAAGTGATGCGCTCTTCTTTTTTCAATTGCTTCAAAGCTTTATCCACTTCCGGCCTGGTCAGGCCGCATAAATCAACCAATTCACCGGGCTTTAAGGCTTTGCCCGCTTTGTTCATAGCCTGCAGTACTAATTCCTGAATGTCCATAGTTTTAATTTTTTAACGACCAAATATACAAATAATCGAATTTTATCAATAGTGGATAACTGCAATAATCATTCGATGCGGATTATTAATTTTGTCGCCTGATCAAAAACAATCCACTCATGAAACCAACTTTACTGGTTTTGGCCGCCGGACTCGGAAGCAGATATGGAGGTCTTAAACAAATGGATCCGCTTGGACCCAATGGCGAATCAATTATCGATTATTCGGTATATGATGCTGTACAGGCCGGCTTTGGGAAAGTGATTTTTGTCCTCAGGGAAGAAATTGTTGAAGAATTTTACGAACTATTCGCTAATCGCTATAAGAAACACATCACGATTGATCATGTTGTTCAGAGGCTTGCAGATATTCCATCCGGAATTACCGTAAATCCTGACCGGGTGAAACCCTGGGGAACAGGTCATGCGGTATTATCAGCTGAAAAGACCCTTGCAGAGCCTTTTGCCGTGATTAATGGTGACGACTATTACGGCAAAGATGCCTTCAAAGTAATGGCGGATTTCCTCACTAAACTGGATCCTGAAAATGTGCGTTCCCAATCCATGGTGGGTTACAGCATTTCCAACACCCTGTCGGAATTTGGTGCGGTTTCAAGAGGCATTTGCTCGGTCGACGAAAAAAGGGTACTGACGGCTGTTGTTGAAAGAACCGATATTGAACGAAAGGGCAACAGGATCATTTTTCTGGATGAGAATAGTAAAGAAGTCGATTTGATTGGAAACGAAATTGTTTCGATGAATTTCTGGGGTTTTACACCTGCCGTTTTACCTTTCTTTAATGAACTTTTCCGTGGTTTTCTGATTCATAAGGGTAACGAATTAAAATCAGAATTTTACATACCCTATGCGGTAAACCTGTTGATTGAATCACTGACCATTGAAGTCAAAGTTCTCGAAAGCAATGCGCATTGGTTTGGAGTAACCTACCAGGCTGACAGACCCCATGTCCAGGAAAGGATTTCTGCTATGTACAAGCAGGGTGTTTATCCTGAAAAAATGTGGTAACTAATTGATCTACAATTTTGAGGTAAATTCCCTTCCCGTTTCGAGGGCTCGGATATTAGCATCGACCACATCCTTTCCCTTTCTGCTGAAAACCTGCTCCACTCCTGCTCTTAGGGAGTCGATGCTGAGGCCCAGATGTTCAGAAGCAGCTCCAAGCATCACGATATTCGATGATTTTGGTGACTGGCAATCTTTAGCCAGCTGGTCGGCATTGAGCCATACGGAATTTGGCAGCGCCCGCAATTCCTCTGTAATCCTGGTTATGGAAGGATAATCCGTAATATTCTCGAACGGAACCGAATTGGTTACCACCCAGCCTTTTTTTGCCAGGTATGGAAGATATCTCAATGCTTCCATGGGTTCAACGGAAAGAATCAGATCAGCGTTCCCAAGCGGGATCAAATCGGAAGCAATAGGATTGTCTGATATCCGAAGATGAGATTGCACGGCTCCTCCGCGTTGGCTCATGCCATGAACCTCTGATTGTTTAACAAACTTGTTTTCATACAGAGAGGCAAACCCGATGGCGGCAGCAATTGTCAGGATACCCTGGCCCCCCACTCCTGCAAGTATAATATCTGTCTTCATCTGATCAAATGATTTCAGGAATTGTGAACTTTCTTGTGCTTTACGGCTGTTTGAATACACTCTCGTCTGCTGATAATTACGGAAACACCATTATAATTCAACTCCTCAGAAATGATGGCAACATTCGCTTCATGATTCTTCCTTAAAGGGATAATAAGCCGTAAGTGGTTGGCTTGAACACCAATACCGAGACAAATGCTTTCCAACCGACCGTAAGCTGCAGAAGTTTGTCCGCCCGTCATGCCGGTAGTTTCATTATCCGAAATAATGACAGTTATCGGGCTGTTTTCATTTACTGCATCGAGCAAGCCGGTCATGCCTGAATGAGTGAAGGTTGAATCTCCGATAACTGCTACTGCAGGGATAAGGCCTGCGTCAGCAGCACCTTTGGCCATAGTTATCGATGCGCCCATATCCACGCATGAATTGACGGCTTCAAACGGGGGCAGGGCACCTAACGTATAACATCCTATGTCGGAAAAAGTCCGCCCGGAACCAAATGGCTTCAATGCATCGATCAGGGCATAATAGGTATCGATATGACCGCACCCTTTACACATGGATGGTGGACGATTAGCAAGGAATTCAGGGACAGCAGGTCCGGATTTGGTTTCAATTCCTAAAGCATTCGCAACAATATCCGGAGTCAGTTCTCCATCGCGGGGCACCGATCCATCCAATCTGCCATGAATCGGGATTGAGTTATTATTCAGCAATCCCCTTAACCCATTTTCGAGGAGTGGATATCCTTCTTCGAGGACTAAAATGCTTTTGCAGGTTCCCGTCAATTTCCGGACTTTTTCAATCGGGGCCGGATATTGGCTGATTTTCAATACCGGATAGGGAATTCCTGAGGGGTAATTTTCCTGGACATAGTTAAAGGCTATCCCACAGGCTATGATACCCAATGAATGATCGTATCCAGGCTGATCCAGATTAAATCCGGAGTTCTCCGATTCTTTTAGCAGAGCAGTTTGCAATCCCAGCAGACGTTTATACCGCTTTCTGGCAATCGCGGGCAACAATACAAACTGTCGCGGATCTTCAGGCAGTTTGAGCTGGTTTTGATTCAGGACTTCCCTTGTTTTTACGGACGCCCTCGAATGGGAAAGCCGTGTTGTTATGCGCATCATCACGGGCAATCCATATTTTTCAGATAACTCAAAACCGGCAAAAACCATGTCGTATGCTTCCTGTTGAGTTGTTGGCTCAAATACCGGCAACAGGGCAAAATCAGCATAGAACCTCGAATCCTGCTCATTCTGTGATGAATGCATAGATGGATCATCAGCAACAACTACAATCAGCCCTCCACCGCTTCCTGTTATCGCTGCATTGATAAACCCATCAGCAGCTACATTTAACCCGACATGCTTCATACACGCGATCGCTCGTTTACCTGTATAGGACATGCCTAAAGCAGACTCCATTGCTGTTTTCTCGTTGGCCGACCATTGACTGTGTATACCTTTGTCTATCGCAAAGCGGTTTCTCTGAATGTACTCCGTTATTTCAGTTGAAGGTGTTCCGGGATAGGCATAAACACCCGAGATCCCTGCATCCAGTGCGCCCTGAGCAATCGCCTCGGCACCCAGTAAAACGAGTTGTTGCATCTTGATTGAATTAAACCAAAAAGGCAGCTGTTCATTTGCTGCCCATAGCAAAAGTACCATAATTTTGTTTGACGACAATCGTTTTAAGGTATATTTGCCAACTGATGACTCTAAAAAAATCGATACCGTTTAGCCTGCTAATGCTGCTTTTCGTGATGGCTCAGCCGACTTATGGCCAGACCGAAGAAAAGGTAAATATTATCCATCTTACCGGCCGCACCCTGACCGATAGCAATGAACCTGTACCCTATGTACATATAATCCTGGTTAATAAGAAGCTGGCCACAGCTAGCGACCTGCAAGGCTACTTTAATTTTCCTGCGGAAGTAAATGACACCATCCTATTCAGGGCTGTCGGTTTTAAGTATTCCACCATAATTGTAAGAGATACATTCCCTATCAGGTACCCTTACATCCCGATTATGATGCTTGAAGACACAATTCAGCTCAGAGAATTGGTAATCAGGCCTTGGCAAGGCAATTATGAACGCTTTAAACAAGCAGTGCTGAGTTATAAACTGCCGGTAACCGACCTCGACCGGGCAGAAAAGAACCTTAACATGATGGATCTGAAGGCTTTGCTGATCAATGCACCCCCTACTCCAACAATGGCATTCAGGAATACAATGAAAGTGTATAATGACCGTTTATATTGGGCAGGTCAATTACCGCCTGTAAGTATTACCAATCCGCTTGCATGGGCCCAGTTTTTTAAAGCTCTTAAAAACGGTGAATTTAAAAAAAAGTAACTTTTTGATTAACAATCAATTTCGATATCGGTTACTGATAACATTGTGTATAACTTTGATTTCCAAAGCTCTGTTGCCTGGTCAAAACACAACCAGAATTTCTGGCTACATACATGATGAAAACGGAGCACCCGTGGAGGATGTGAATATTGCAGTCAAGGCAACCACTTCTGGGGCCATCTCCTCGCAATCCGGATTTTACCAATTAAAACTGACCAAAAGATCAGAATACACTTTGCAGGTTTCTAAAATCGGATTTGCGCGCAAGGAACTAATCATTAAAGCTTCTGACTATCAAAGCTCTGATAATATCCGGCATGATATTATCCTGGAGAAATCGATCGAAGCCCTGAGTGAGGCAGTCATCAGGCCAGATCGGGATCCGGGGGCAAACCTGATGAGGATTGATCCGAAACTCATTTTCATTTTGCCTGACCCATCTGGTAATTTTGAAGGCTTAATTAAAAAAATGTCCGGAGTTGCTTCGTCCAATGAACTCTCTTCGCAATATTCGGTTCGTGGCGGCAATTTCGATGAGAATCTGGTTTATGTCAACGATATCGAGATTTACCGGCCTTTTCTGATTCGTTCAGGCCAGCAGGAAGGGCTGAGCTTCATTAATCCTGATATGGTTGCATCTGTTCTCTTTTCTGCCGGCGGATTTGATGCGCGCTATGGCGACAAACTATCATCCGTTCTCGATATTAAATACCGAAAACCGATCAATTTTGCCGGTTCTGCATCGATGAGCCTGATGGGAGGAATGCTGCATTTTGAAGGAACAAGCTCAAACAGGAGATTTTCCCATATTACAGGATTCCGTTACAAAACCAATAAATATCTGCTCAACAGCCTTGAAACGAAAGGTGATTACAATCCGAAGTTTGCTGATATTCAAACTTATATGACTTATGATATCACACCGGAATGGGAGGTAAGCTTCTTGGGGAATGTTGCCAATAACCAATATGATTTTGAACCGGTTGATCGTGAAACCTCCTTTGGCACGGTCAATGAAGCACTCCAGCTGAAAATATATTTCGATGGTAAAGAAAGGGATGTATTTACCACCTATATGGGTGCTGCTACCGCGGGTTTCAAACCGAACGAAAAACTGGAAATGAAATGGATCGTTTCAGCCTTCCGGACACAGGAAGCCGAGTCTTTCGACATTCAAGGGCAATACTCTCTTAATGAATTGGATAAAAGGTTAAACTCCGATAGTTATGCCGATAGCATACTGAATCTCGGGGTAGGAACATACCTCGATCATGCCCGTAATAAATTAAACGCCAATGTATTCAGTTTCGAATATAAAGGCAGCTATAAGGCTGAAGCACATTGGCTGCAATGGGGTGCCAGGTTCCAGCATAGTTCCTTTTCTGATCAAATTGAAGAATGGACGATGCTCGATTCAGCCGGGTACTCCCTGCCCTACTCGGATTCTTTAGTCAATCTGTATAGTACTCATTTTGCACAAACTACTCTCAAACCCAATCAGATTAACGGATATTTTCGTGACTCTTATGAAAAGCAGCTGGCAAAAGGAAAACTAATACTGACGGGCGGGATTCGTACTACCTATACCGATATCAATCAGGAATTACTGATAAGCCCAAGAGCAAGCGTATCATTTCAGCCTTCCAGTAAAAAAGATTTGCAATTCAGATTATCTGCCGGCGCTTACCATCAGCCGGCCTTCTTCAAAGAATTCAGGGATCTGAATGGTCAGATCCATACAGATGTCAGGGCTCAAAAGTCTCTGCACTTCGTGGGCGGCACCGATTACTACTTTCTATCCTGGAACAGGCCATTTAAGTTTACGACTGAACTGTATTACAAATACTTATGGGATCTGGTACCGTATGAGGTTGACAATGTAAGAATCCGCTATTATGGATCCAATTTAGCGCACGGTTATGCTGCAGGTTTTGATGTTAAGGTTAACGGCGAATTTGTACCCGGAATAGACTCATGGGCTAACATTTCGATCATGAAAACGCAGGAAGATATTGAAGGTGATACAATTGGCTATATCACCCGTCCCACTGACCAAAGGGTCAACGTTGGCATTTTTTTTCAGGATTTCCTGCCGAATAACAAATCCTATAAAGCGCATCTTAATCTCCTGTTTGGAACAGGATTGCCTTTTGGGCCTCCGGGAAACCAAAGTCTTAAATCAGCTCTCCGGGTTCCTCCCTACCGCAGGGTTGATATCGGCTTTTCAAAAATTCTGATTGACGGAAATAAAAGATCATCGAACCGGTATCTGAAAAACTTCAAGTCACTTTGGCTAAGTCTGGAGATCTTCAACCTGCTGGATATTAACAATACCGTGTCTCATATCTGGATAAAAGATATCAGTAACCGACAGTATTCGGTGCCAAATTATTTGACTGGCAGACGTTTTAATGTTAAACTGCAAGCAAATTTCTAGCTTATGGTTTTTCAGCAGCCATTTTTCCTGTATGGTTTATTTCTGCTAACCATCCCGATCCTGATCCATTTTCTGAATTTCAGGAAGTCGAAAACTTTATATTTCAGTTCTTTGCGGTTTATTGAGGAGGTAAAAAGTACCTACCGGAAGAGAAACCGTCTGACAGATCTTTTCCTTCTCCTGCTGCGCCTATTGTTAATGGCCTGCCTCATTATTGCATTTGCCCAGCCGGTAATTCAATCGAAAAAAACCGGTGTCGGTGTACTGGCAACAATTGTAGGATTGTTCCTGGATAATTCTCAGAGTATGGAATTAACCGATCAAGGCGAGTCTCTGTTGACCAAAGCGAAAACAAGGGCCAAAGAAATTTTGGGAGAATTTCCGCCTGACAGCAGATTCCAGCTCCTTTATAATGGATCTTCAGCCGATTTGCAAGGTATAACGGACAAGGAATTAACTTTAAAACTGATAGATGGGATTCAACAATCTGGTGACCAATTATCTATGGATGATATTCTCCGTTTTTTTAATCAGGGTACCATTATTTTAATCTCTGATTTTCAAGAATCCCTGTTTACCAAACCTTTAGCTTACAATACCTCAGCAACAACACTCTATCCCATCTTAGTAAAACCATCAGTCACAGCAAATATTAGTATCGATACTTGCTGGCTGGATAACCCGATGACCCTGTCCGGACAAAACAATCTGTTATCAGCCAGGATTAATAACAGATCCGATCAGGAATATGAGGATTTCCCTGTCAGACTGGTGATTAACGATACGTTAAGAAACGAAACAACCATTAAGCTTCCTGCCAGGGCCGTGACAGAAGTTGATCTTAGTTTTCATCCAAATTCCAGGGGATGGCAAACCGGATCGGTTCAGATATCGGATTTTCCGGTAGTTTTTGATAATGAGTTGCTTTTTAGCTTCAGGATTGAATCGAATATACCTGTTTTACTTTTATACGAAAATGGAGAAAATCCTTTTCTGAGAAGTGTTTTTGGAAATGATCCCTACTTTAAATTCGAATCTTTCATGGAAAATGGATTTCCGAGATCAGATTTCAAAGACTACAACCTGGTGATTCTCTCGGGAATCAGGAATATCGATTCCAGGATAAGTTCAAGGGTTCGTGATTTTATGCTCACTGGAGGAACGGTTTGGTTCTTACCTGAATTGTCAGGACAGTTAGCTAGTTATAATGAATTTCTGAAATCGATTAATGTACCTGTAATTCAAAATATTATACCCTACCGTGTCGATTCAAGAATTGCATCGGGTCAAAATCGCTGGTTGCAGGAGGTAGTTGTAAATGTGGATAAACGCTTGCGGCTGCCCTTTTTCAATCAATCATTGAGGGTTTCGCCATTATCGCCAGACCGGATTGACCTGTTGCATTCAGTATCAGGGGACCTTCTGTTAAGCCAGTTCAGGGTAGGTAACGGGTCATTTGTTTTGTCCGGATTCCCTTTGGACGAAAAGGTGACTGATTTTATGTTTCATCCCTTATTTATACCGATATGTTACCGGATTGCCACCATGAGCAAAAACAATTCCGCTCTTTACCAGGTAAATGGATTGAACCAGCCTTTCACTGTTAACCGGGTGAATAAATCAGGTGATAATGTTGTTCGGTTGAAAAACAATAAAATCAACTTTGAGACAATTCCGGTGCAACATGCAGGAATAGGTTCAGAAACTATTCTATTTCCCGGAAATTTACCGGCCTCAGGCTTGTATAGCGCTATCTCAGGAACAGATACCGTCGCCTGCGTTGCTTTTAACTATTCCCGTACTGAATCGAATCTGAACTACCTTCCGGATTCTCTCATCAATAAGCGGCTAAGGAATGCCGGTTGGAATATTCCGGTAAATAATAATTCATTGACCGCTGAAAATTCGAAAGAACTTGTGAATGAAATAGCTGTCAGGAAAGTATGGTATTACTTTCTGATAATGGCTTTACTGGCGTTATTGGCCGAGTCATTTGTTATGAATAGGAAAAAGTGATTCCTTTGTATAATTATTTTAAATCCTTTGCATTATGAGACCGATAGACTACATCAATCGTGAAAATTTATATGGTGCCCACAATTACCATCCCCTGCCCGTTGTTTTAGACCGTGGTGAAGGAGTTTTTGTTTGGGATGTTGAAGGGAAACGGTATTTTGATTTTCTATCGGCTTACTCAGCCGTAAATCAAGGCCACTGTCATCCAAAAATCATCAATGCCCTTATTCAACAAGCCTCCCGGCTCACATTAACTTCCCGGGCTTTCTACAGTTCTGCCCTGGGCGAATATGAGGAATTCGTTACCAAATACTTCGGCTATGATAAAGTATTACCCATGAATTCCGGCGCCGAGGGTGATGAAACTGCTCTTAAATTGTGCCGGAAATGGGCTTACACACGGAAAGGCATAGCTGAAAATCAGGCCAAAATTATCGTTTGCGATGGCAACTTCCACGGACGAACCATAACCGTCATCTCAATGTCCACAGATCCGGATTCTTATGGCGGATTTGGGCCTTTCACCCCAGGGTTTATAAAGATTCCCTACAATGATATTCCTGCCCTTAAACTGGCTTTGGAAGACCCGAATGTTGCAGGGTTCCTGGTAGAGCCCATCCAGGGAGAGGCTGGTGTATTTGTTCCGGATGAGGGATATCTCCGGACTGCTTTCAATCTTTGTAAAGAAAAGAATGTTCTTTTTATTGCGGATGAGGTGCAAACCGGAATTGCACGGACGGGAAAACTGCTCGCCTGTGACCATGAACAAGTTAGACCAGATGTTTTGATCCTTGGAAAAGCCTTATCAGGTGGGGTTTATCCGATTTCAGCTGTACTTGCTGACGATGATATTATGTTGACCATTAAACCAGGTGAGCACGGATCAACTTTTGGAGGCAATCCTATGGCTGCCAAAGTTGCTATCGCAGCACTTGAAGTTATTAAGGATGAGAAACTCGCAGAAAATGCCGAGCGCTTAGGAAAGATTTTCCGGGCGGAGCTGCTAAATATCAAATCTGACCGGATTGAATTGATACGCGGCAAAGGGTTATTGAATGCAGCAATTATCAGACCTAAGGGCAGCCAGACTGCATGGGATGTCTGCCTGGCTTTGAAAGAGAATGGATTACTTGCCAAACCAACACACGATCATATCATTAGGTTTGCTCCTCCATTGGTCATCACCGAAGAACAGGTGATGGAAGCAGCCGGGATTATCCGGAAAACCATTGAAGGGATGTAGCCATTTCCTGGTCCTTTTGCAAAGGAATGAAATCAAGATTTATTCTAATTTGTTGCCTTGCTTCTCTATTGATGGGAATCCCGGCGACACCGGCAAAAGCCCAGTTAACCGATCAACCGAAGGGAATCTGGTTTAAGACTACCAATTCAATAATTAACCGGTTTGCTTACAGTCAGGCAATTTTATGGCCATCATCCATCGGTGCACACCTTTATCTTTATATCAGGGAAGATAATCTCGGCAACTTGTCGAGAATTGTTACCCTGAAAACCTATAGAAGAACGTTTACCTTACCTCCGGTTTGGGATAGTGATTCAATATCATGGAACTATGGGGTGCATCCGATCATGGGTTCCTTTTCTTATCTCGCCTACCGGAATAAACGGGCCCATTGGGCCGAAGCCTTTGCCGGAGCAGCGATCAATTCAGCGATTTATGAATACCTCATTGCCGGGGGAACCCAGCAACCCAGTATCAATGATCTGGTTGTGAGCCCTGTATTAGGCAGCCTTCTGGGAGAAGGGATCTATCAGCTAAAAAAACGACTATTAAGGGATCAGCACCTGAATGTCATCGAAAAGATCGTCATTACGATTACAGATCCCTTTGAGGTTTTTTATTATGGTTTCAACTATCGCAAGATCTGCAAGGTAAACTATAGATAAATCAAGCCCGTTTACGGTAGCTTCTAACAGCAAGAGTGATCATAACCACTCCGAAAATGCCGATTGAGAGGAATTCTTTCCAAACGTCGCCAAAATCAGAACCTTTGAGCAGGATCATCCTGATAACCCGCATGAAATAAGAGAGCGGATTAATGATAT
Organism: Bacteroidales bacterium; assembly: GCA_041658425.1. Lineage (GTDB taxonomy): Bacteria > Bacteroidota > Bacteroidia > Bacteroidales > UBA12481 > UBA12481. Next base: position 10,702 of record JBBAAF010000126.1, read on the forward strand.
TGACATAATGGGCCCAATCGGGCATCGATTCAACCGGAGTGAAAATTCCGCTCATGAGAATGAATACCAGAACGAAAAAGAAATTCACAAACATTACCTGCTGCTGAGTTTCTGAAATTGCCGCTATGAAAAGGCCAAAGCCAAGGACCGTTACCAGATAAATTGCAGTAAAGCCAATTAACAGCCAGATTGAACCTAAAACCGGAACGTGAAATAGTAAACGGCCAAGTGTTAATCCAAATCCTAATTCCACAATAGCCAGTACCCAGAATGGCACTAATTTGCCGACGATGAATTGGTATTTCTTAATTGGAGTAACATTGATTTGTTC
>JBBAAF010000127.1:0-10975 GCA_041658425.1 Bacteroidales bacterium
CGCGGGGATGACAATGCTTCCGCTCAAAAAGAAAGGGGTGTGGGTGTGAGTGCGGGTGTTGCTCACCATTTCACGAACCTGAATCTACTTAGAATTGTATCGTTGGCAACCGCTTCATGGGTCAGATAATCCAGCTCCAGTTTCTCTACCCGGTTTGTTCCTACGGTACCCCCATAAATAAAAACAGTGGGAATTTTCGGAGATCCCGGAACGGTATAATCGTTATTGTAATAATTGATTTCCTGTCTGTTCGGCAACATTGGAAAGGAACCATAGCCGGTCCAGATTTCCAGACTAGCCTTTCCTAACCGGCGATACTCGATGTCTGAACGGTAGGTCAACTGCAGATTAAGCACCGATTGCAGGTTATCATAGGTAAAAGTGGTCCGTCCGTTACTCATGTATTTTTTAAACACTACCGTATCGGAGGTGAATCCTGCATCTGACTTTGTAATAATTTCAAAAAAGAATCTCACTTCATTAACAGATCCCCCTTTAAAGTCAATAATCAGCCCTTTATCGGGCAGAATGGCTATGGTCATGCCATCCCGGTGCGGGAAATTGATCTCAGGTTTAAGGAGCAGGTTGTAAGGTAATACAATAGTCTTGTATCCCGGAATGCTTATATAGCTGATGATGGCGTCAAAATCCTCAAGATTGTAACGGAGTGTATAAACCGGACAATCAGGATAAGCAAACATTCCCGGCTTTTTATCATGAAGCCATTCAAAATCCGGTACAACGTGTATGGTATCCCGTTTTGGGGGCACAACAGAATCGATACGACGGATCAAATCCATTTTCACCGTTACATCCCGGAAATAGATCGAATCCGGGTTCTGTGCCGTTACCAGTGTACCGCCATTATCTCCCGACCAGGTTTTGGTGATGTAGGTGTAATGGACGCTGTCGTACCTATTGAACACGTTGTAAATCACAGGAATAGGCGTTCGCTCCAGGCAGATATCGGGGTTCTCCTCGCAGGAAACCCAATAAAAGGTGATGAATACAACCCACAACAGATTGGTTTTCATAATTTCCCTTTCTCAAATGGGGGAATAAAACATTGCAGGGGGAGGTCACTCCACAACCATCTCATACCGTCCCGATTCCAACTGCAAAACTTTTCCGCTCTCCAGCCTCAGGGTTGCCGTGCTGTTCGGAGGGATTACAACTGTGTAAATTATCTTGTTACCTTCTCTTTTCCAGGAGGATACGATTTCTCCATAGGGACCTGTGTGACTAGCTTCAAAATGGGTGAGCTCTTTTACAAAATGGGGTTCCAGAATGACATTTTTAAACCCGGGTTGATCGGGATCAGGCTTTATCCCTCCTAATCCTTTATAAAACCAGGCACCGATTTCACCGAACATGATATGATTGCGGGAAATATCGGTGTTGGTCTTCAATGGCCAGTTCTCCAAAAGGGTGGTGGCCCCGTTCACGATCCAGTAACCCCAGGAGGGGAATGTCTCCTGCGAGGCTAGTGTATAGGCCAGATCAGCATAATCATTCTCGCTCAAAGCATTCAGAATGGCTTTGGTCCCGAGCAATCCCACATCGATATGATTATTATCGGCTATCACCCGGTTTTTAAGATTTTCGGCCACTTTCGAACGTATTTCCTCAGGCACGATTCCCCAAAAAAGCGCAGTGCTTAATTCCGTTTGAAAGCCTTCTCCGTAAATGCCGGTTTCTCTATTCAAATATTTGGCATTGATGGCATCGGCAATTCTCTTCGAAAGCGACAGGTATTTCTCATGATCCTGATCTTGTCCCAGCAGTTTTGCTGCTTTTGATAAAATCAGGGCATCGGTATAATAATAGATGGAGGAGGTGAATTCTTTCGGTGTTGCGGACTTTACCGGGATCCAATCTCCTAAACCCCAATCTGTTAGTCCATCCTTGCTGATATCGGTTATATGATCGACGTATCGTTTTATATTCTCATAGCAATCGGTCAGCAACCGCGAATCCCCATAAAAAAGGTAAATGTTCCAGGGAATTATCGCTATCGTGCTGGTCCAGTCGGGACCGTTGCCCCATGAATATCCCCAACCGGCGGTGGGTACGATGGAAGGCAGCACGCCATTGTGTTGCTGCTCGTCGCGGTGGTCGGCCAGCCACTTTTCATAAACCGTGATTCCATCGAAATTGAACAATCCGGTTTCAATAGCGATCTGGGCATCGCCGGTCCAGCCGTTCTTTTCACGCTGCGGACAATCGGTGGGGTATCCGAAGAGGTTGGACAGATAAGAATTATTGGTGGCCTCCCAGATCTTGTTGATGAGTGGATTTGAGCAACTTATGCGGCCTGCAACCGCGACATCGCTGTGCATGAAATATCCGGCTAAACTCTTCTTTGACAAGCTGATGGGCTTATCGCTCCTGACCTCCACGTATTGAAACCCCTTGTAGTTAAACCGGGGACTAAAGGTCTCTTCGCCTTCGCCGTTCAGGATAAAAATATCGGTTTGAAACGGATCCGAGTCGCCCACAGGGCGGTAATGGACATCGATATTGGACTGATCGGCCATGCCGGTGCTATCCAGCAGTTCGGCATGTTTTAAGCGTATTACTGTGCCCTTTTGACCTTTTACGGTTAGTCGGCTCATGCCTGCGATATTTCGTCCGAGGTCGAACAGGTAAGTCTGGTTATCGATTTTTCGTACACTCTTTGCCGGGATTTTTTTCACATTCCGGATGGGCTCAAGAGCTTGTGACACAATATTTTTAGAAGGTGCCGGAACTGAAATCGCCTGTTCCCATACTGCATCGTTGAAGCCCGGGGAATTCCAGCCCTTCTGTTCTAAACGGGCATCGTAGTGCTCACCCGTATAGATGCTGTTAAAAACGACCGGACCTGTTGAGGTTTTCCAATCGGGGCCCGAGGAGATGGTTTCCACCGTGCCATCCTCATAAGTCAGGCGCAGGTTTAGCAGAAAACGGGGCCGGTTGCGCCAGTGTGCCTGGTCGAAATTCCAGACGGCCGTGGATTGATGATTGTACCAGCCGTTTCCGAGCAGCACACCAATGGCAATGGAATCCGACTGAACCATTGCAGTTACATCAAAAGTGACATATAGATTCCGCTTATCAAACCGGGTATACATCGGATCAAGCCGATGGTTTCCGACACGGTTCCCATTGATCGACAGCTCAAACAAACCGGCAGCGGTAATATAGACCCGGGCGGTTTTGATTTTTGCGTTTGGTTTAATGACTTTTCTGAAGTAAGGAGCTGGTTTAAAGTGCATATCCTTTGAATCGGAGATCCAGGAACCCTGCCAGTTTTTTATCTCCATCATGCCGGTTTCGAAGCTGGCCACGCGGGAGATGCGGCTTTTCCTTCCGTGCTGGTCCCAAACCTGTACGGTCCAATAATAGCGTATGAATGGCGATAAAGGCTTTTTGCCGCCAAACAAAACCTGCATCTGTCTGCCCTGAACAATTCCGTTATCCCACTGGTCGCCTTTTCCATGCGCAACTGCTACAGAATCAGCGCCCACCCTGATCCGGTACGCTAGCTGCAGGGCACCCTGCCGGGTATCTTTTATCTGCCATTTGAAGCGGGGAACCGGTACATCTATTCCGATGGGATTGATCAGGTTTTCAACGGTAAGGCGGTGTGGTTTACTCTTTTTGGCAAAGGAATCCTGAGGAAATAACCCCAGGACGAGGATTTGGATGATAGCAAGGAATTTCATGAAAATAATTTTCTTAAAGATGGGGAAAAAGGTTACGAGTGACAAAAATTCAATATATTTGCAACTGATATTTAGTTGCAAGAATGAGCCGAAAGGAGAAACTGATTATTCGTTTGTTAGCGAAGCCCAAGGACTTCAGATACTTCGAATTAATGAGTTTGCTTGGATCATTGGGATATCAGGAAGTAAAGACCGGTCGGACTTCAGGTTCCAGAATAGCCTTCAGCCATGCTAAAACAAGACATATCATTCGATTACACCGGCCACATCCAGGTGATATTCTGAAAATGTATCAGTTAGAAATGATTATTGATGTACTCAAAATGGAGGGCTTAATATGAAAGACGTAATCAAGTACAAAGAATATTTTGGCACCGTTCATTTCAGTGCTGAAGATGAAGTTTTCTATGGTAAGATCGAAGGTGTGGATGACCTCGTCTCCTTCGAAGGGAAAACAGTAGAAGAGCTCAAACAGGCATTCATTGAAGCTATTGAGGACTATGATGAACTTTGTATAAAAACCGGAAAATCCGGAAAGAAATCCTATAAGGGTAGCTTCAATGTAAGGATTGCCCCGGATCTGCACCGCCAGGCTGCCCGCAAATCAATAGAACTCGGCATATCCCTGAATCAGCTCATTGAAAAGGCCATATGGGAAATGGTTATTAATGAACACTGATATACTCGTCCAGCTCCTTATGCCATTCGTCGGGCTCATAGGTTCCAGGCAGCGTTTCTTCTCCAAATAAAAGATCGATCAGATAATGTGGACTTTTGCCGCCAATATAAACTGATTTAATGCAGGATATACAATAAACCGCTACATCTTGGTGCGGCATTTCTGAGGTTCGTTTCCGCATTTGCTTTTTCACCTCCCCCACCGGAATGACTCCGTAAAAGCTATCACCGCAGCAGGTACTCCGGGTTCCGGTCTTATCAGGCTCGATTATCGTGATGTCCATCTTGCCGAGTAAAGTCCGGATAGCCTGATGAACGACCACCTTTTCGCGTGTCGGGCATGCATCGAGGATTGTCATCACTCTGCCGCCATAATCGGGTAACGGGAAAAAATCGGCTCCGGCCAGGATTTCCCACAACGATATCGTTGTAGTATTCTGATAATCATTTCCGTACCGTTTATCACACCCCGGACAGATATTAATCACTTCGGTAAGAGAGGAGACCTGTGGCTCATACTTGCAGCAGGATTGTAATTGATTCATGCTCCCCAGGTTCTCATTGAGGATAGCATTCAACTTATCTGCCAATTGAGGTTTATATAACATCAAGGCACAACCCGGGGCAAAAACTCTGGCCCTAAATACTGCGGAATTTTTCATTTCTTAAAAATACGATAATTGTCCTTGTGCCGATGTAGGGGCTGGGACAAAAAGCCCCTACTCCCTACCGTTTACCCGCGGTGCATTTTCATCCGGTCTAAAAGCAGTAGCCAACGGTCAGAGCTCCGGACGGATGGAAGGCAATTTGCTCCAGGTATTCCAAGAATGGTGTAAACCCTGCCCTAATTATGAGTCTTCCGTTTGGTTTCTGATACCGGTATCCGATTCTACCGGAAAAGAAACCATCCCACTCACGATGATAAGTTCCAGTGAAATCCCTGATAGGCCTTTCATTAGTAAGAACTTGTCCGATTCCGATTTCAATGTGATGTTTATTGAATGAAATCATCTCGTTAATGCCAACGGGTATCCAGATTTCTCTGTAACCGGCAGCCGGAGGATAATAAGAAAATCCAATCTGAGCAGTGGTTTTTAACCGGTTACGGTTGATCAACACACATTCATAGTTCAGCGAGTAGATCAAACCATGGCCAAACAACTCAAACTGAACGCTGTTCCGGTAAGTGAATTTATTGTTTTGAATCACAACAGGCTGCGTAAAGGCTGATGCAGTTAATACTGCCAAGATGAGTGATACGAAGAGTTTCTTCATGAAAGTGGAAGTTTTGTTATTATCTTAACGGACCTAAGCCGGGTTTATTGGCCAAGGTGCATGTTTGTTATAGATCATAGACACTCACTTATCAGGAAAATGGAAAAACCCAGTTAAAAAAGTGAAAATTTAGATGACCAATTGAGAGTTTTGAATCTCAACCTTCAGTCTTAAGTGCTCCAACCAACACACCCAGCTCCTGCGGGGTGGTATAGATATTCGGCGTGATCCGGCAGCCATGAACACCCGCGCCGTCAATGGGAACGGTAAAAATCTTGTATTTCTTCATCAGTATATCAGCGAGATCAGCCGGTTTCATCCCTTTAATGCCCACGTTGGCGATGCCGCAGGATCGGGCAGGATCGGCCGGAGTGTTCAGGATGACATTGGGAAGGCCTCTGACTTTGCTGGTCCAGTAGGTTTGAAGGTATCTCAGCCGCTCTTCCTTTCGTTCGGGACCGATCATCCGGTAAAAATCGATCGCATCGGAAATGGCCAGGTCGGTGGCTGCAGGATGTGTGCCAATGTGGTTCAGGCGTGCGATATCGTCCATGGACCGGTCGCCCTCGGCGAGGAGCGGCCAAACTTTGCCGATATTTTCCTTTTTTACCCACAGCAATCCTGCGCCCAGCGGGGTACTCAGCCACTTGTGCAGGCTGGATCCATAATAGTCGCAGTGCAAGTCGGGCATGGAGAACCGGAAATGAGCCACGGCATGGGCACCATCCACCATCACCTGAACTCCTTTGCTGTGCGCCATGTCGCAGATTTTGCGGATAGGCAGGATCTGACCGGTGATGTTGATGATGTGGCAAACCATCAGCAAACGCGTTTTTTCGGTTATGGCACTTGCGTAGAGATCCACGATCTCCTCATCCGATGCGGGGTGCAGGGGCACCGATACTATTTTGTTCACAACACCAAATCTCTTGGATACCTGTTTGAACATTTCGAGCATGGCGCCGTAATCCTGCTCGGCCATCACGGCCTCATCGCCGGGCTTCCAGTCGAGCCCGCCGATCACCATGTCGAGCGATTCGGTGGTGTTACGCGTGATGATCAGCTCATTTGCAGGACAACCAACTACTTCTGCAAGCTTTGCGGCCACCTTCTTTTTGTTCTCAAACTGAACGGTCCGCATGTAATACGAGCCCTGGTAGTTGACCTCGCGAACATGATTGATGAAGTTCTCGAGCGTTTCCCGGGGCATGAAACAGTAGTAGCCATTCTCGAGATTGATGTAATCCGGCTTAAGGCGGTACCCATTTCGGATTCCCTCCCAGAATGTTTCGTCGGAGGCCAGTTTCCACGACGGTTCATCTTTGTATTTTACGAGCCAGTCCTCCAGTCCGTAGGCCGATGGCACAACAGCGAGGCCCAGGAGCCCCATGCTTTTAAGAAATGTTCGCTTATTCATTGCTTAACAGATTTAATTGGTACTAGTTTAAAATCAGCTCGATAACAGGGATCTCAACGTTTGGCTTGAGGACAGGAAGCTTTAAAATTGTTTCGTCTTCCTTTCCTTTCTCATCCAGCCAGGTGGTACTCTTTTTTAAAGACATCGCTATCTCAGATGCATCATGCAGAAACTGTGCATATTTAATCTTTCCGGAATAACCTTCGAGGGAAATCTGACTCAAAGGCCAATCAAGAAGATGGATATACAACCTTTTTGTAACCGGGTTATAGGTTAGCAATGTATTTGCCGGAGCCTTGAATTCATCCGGGGCCTGGGTACATCCATAGATCGAGCGGCTGCAATATTTCATCCAATTGCCCATGGAAGCGAGGCGCTCCTGTGCCCTGGCATCAATCGTGCCGCGACCGGTGGGCCCCACATTCAGGAGCACATTTCCACCTTTGCTTACCGATTCAATCAATAGTTCGATCAGCTGTTTACTGTCCTTCCACGACATTTCATCACGAAAATATCCCCAGGAGCCTGAAAAGGTCTGACAGACCTCCCAGGGCACCCTTTTACCGTTGAACTGCACCCACTCACGCGGTTTATACTGCTCGGGCGATTTAAAATCCCATCCGCCGGGAACATCTTCCAGATCCAGCCGGTCGTTCACAATGATTTGAGGCTGAAGCTCTCTCACCATCTTTAAAAGATTTTCGGAATCCCAGTCCTTCCGGGTTTTCCCGTATTTTCCGGTCGGGGATGAAAAATCAAGCCAGATAATATCGATTTTACCATAATTGGTTAAAAGCTCCCTGACCTGATCTTTTAAATACTGGCGGTATTTACCCATGTCGCGGCCCTTGTTCAGACTGTCATATTCCGCATCCGTTTTGCCGCTACGCGGATGGTTGCGATCGATGGTATAATCGGGATGATGCCAGTCGAGCAGCGAATAGTAGAACCCGACTTTCAGCCCTTCAGCCCGGAAAGCTTCGACATATTCTTTTATCAGGTCTTTTTTTATCGGAGTATTGGTGGCCTTGTAATCAGTGAATTTTGAATCGAACAAACAAAATCCTTCATGGTGTTTGGTCGTCATAACGGCGTATTTCATTCCGGCTTCCTTAGCCATCCTTGCCCATTCCCGAGGATTGTACAAATCGGGATTAAATTGTTCGAAATACTTCTGATAATCCTGATCCGAAATACGTTCATTCTTTTTTACCCATTCATGCCGGGCAGGTTGGGCATATAACCCAAAATGAATGAACATGCCGAAACGGTCATCGGTCCACCATTTCATACGGGCGGTTTTTTGCTCTTCGGTTTCCTTAGGAAGTTGAGCGATGGTTGCCGAAAAGCTCAGCAAGAAACAACCCAGGATGATCGGTACTTTAAGAAATGTTTGCTTATTCATTGTTCCTGATTATTTGTAATAGTTCGATAGTAGTAGTTCCCATTTGCAGACCGTTGCTGCTTGCCTTGACGGTAATCCTACCGCCTGCATTCTTTTTTGCCTTAACAATGGCCAGTGCGAGCCCGTTGAATGCCTCGCGCTCCTTGCTCTGGAATGGCATAAAACTCGTGGCATCGCCATTATCGGTGGCAACGATTACCCCGGGACCCTCGATCTCAAATTTGATCAGGGGGTGCGACCGTGGAACCATATATCCATCGCGGTCCTGTACCTGAACGGTGATATAAGCCAGATCGAGTCCATCCGGAGCAATAAACTGCTGGTCGGGAGCCAGAGATAATCTGACAGGTTCTCCGGTGGTTTTTACGACATTGGTGGCCCATTTTTTACCGTTTTTATAAGCGATGACTTCAACTTTACCGGGTTCATATTTAACACTATCCCAAACTAAACGGAAGTCCTGTCCGGGCAGTTTGGCTTTCCGGCCCTGGCTCTTTCCGTTTACAAACAGCTCTGCTTCATCGCCTGAGGTATAAACATGAACCGGCGTGATCTGCCCGATCCGTTCTTTCCAGTTCCAGTGAGGCAGGATATGCGCCATGGGCAAATCGGGCCTCCATTGGGATTGATACAGATAAAAACGGTCTTTCGGGAATCCGGCCAGATCAACGATCCCGAAATAGCTGCTGCGCGACGGCGGATTGGTTGTGCGAATCTCCTCCAGTTTCTTTTTCAGCTCGGCCTTTTTCGTCGGGTCGTTGCGGAAATTCAGCAGATTGGTTTCGTCGGAGTTGTAAGGAGTCGGTTCACCCAGATAATCAAAACCGGTCCAGACATATTCACCCAGCAGGTGCGGGAACCGGGCATTGACCCGGAACTGGTCGTCCGGGGTGCATCCCCAATCGGGTTTGGCTAAGTCATAGGAAGATATCTGCCAGTTTTCATACTCCTTACCAAAGAAATACTCACCGCGGGAGGTGACGCACGAGGAAGTTTCACTGCCGATGGTCGGTTTGTTCATGTACCGCGGATCGGCATCCCAGCGGGCTTGTTGGCTGAAGTTATAATTGACCCCCATGAGGTCGACACCCACCGCAGAGCCGACATCACGGCTATTATCGGGATCATTGTAACCGTTGGAAACCGGACGGGTAGGATCTTCGTTTCGAACAATATCAGCCAAATGTTTGGTCATTTCCCCATTCTGCTGATCCATCACTTCGTTGCCGATCGACCAGATAAACACCGACGGGTTATTACGGTCGCGACGTACCAATGCTTTCAGGTCCTTTTCATGCCATTCATCATAGAGCTGATTGTAATCCAATTTCCTTTTGCCGGTTTTCCAGCAATCGAATGCTTCGTCCCAAACCAGAAAGCCCATTTGGTCGGCCAGTTCCAGCAGTTCGGGTGCCGGTGGGTTGTGAGAGGTCCGTAAGGAGTTGCAGCCCATATCCTTAAGAATTTTGAGCTGCCGGCGCAGCGCGCTGGTGCTGATTGCGGCCCCCAAAGCACCCAGATCGTGGTGATTGCAGGTACCCTGAACTGCCACCCGCCTGCCATTGAGCAGGAAACCGTTCCGCGCGGTGAATTCAAGGGTGCGGATACCAAACGGGGTATGGTAAGTGTCCACTACTTTACCATTAACGCTGACGGTTGTTTGGGCAACATAGCGGTTCGGAGAAATAATGTCCCACCGTTTCGGTTTCAAAACCTTTGCCTGCGTGGTTGCGGTTGTGCTGGAACCCGCTTCGGCTTTAATTATCGCTTCATTAAAAGAAGCCACTTTGGCTCCCGGTTTATTCTGAATATCAAGCTCAAAGATTTGGGTCCGGATTGTGGCTTCAAACGGAGTTTTCCCCTGGTTGTCGACCGTTACATCCATTTTAACCAAAGCAGATGCATCGGTTATCTGGGGTGTGGTAATATAGGTTCCCCAGTGACCCACATGAACCGGGTTGGTTTTTACCAGCCAGACGTGGCGGTAGATTCCGGCTCCCGGATACCAGCGCGATTCCCATTTTTCGGTATCCAGCCTGACCGCCAGAACATTCTTCCCGCCAAATTTCAGATAAGGCGTGAGATCCATCCGGAAGGAACTGTATCCATAAGGCCAGGTTCCCACATAATTGCCGTTCAGCCATACTTTTGCATACGCCATGGCCCCGTCGAAATCGATAAAAACCTGTTTTCCTGCATCTTCGGCCGGAACGGTAAAATGCTTGCGGTACCATCCGATGCCTTTATACGGTAGTTTCCCTGTTTCACCCACCAGTTCTATCCTGAAAGGCCCCTCAACGGCCCAGTCATGAGGTAAATCAAGCTTTCTCCAGGTTGCATCATTTATGTCAGGCTTTTCCAAACCAGCAGGTGTAGCAGGTTTTTTGGCTTGTATCATCTGCGGGTAACCGGCGAAAGAAGTGCAAATGGCGACAGACAAAAGAGAAACTGCTGCAACCATGACCTTAAAAGTTAAACTTCCTGGTTTCATTT
>JBBAAF010000128.1:0-10927 GCA_041658425.1 Bacteroidales bacterium
CTTCACCGATGACAATCTGCCCGGTAAGGCCTTTTTCACTGGTCACTTCAATAATGGCCTGCTCAGCCTTATTCCAGTTCTCATCCGAGCCGATATACTTATCCGGGTTATTGGGGTCACGGAGAGAGATTTGAGTGGTAAAATCTTTAAAATCGAGTGTTTTAAAAATATACAAGACGATATCTATCACCTTGGCGAATTCTTCCTTGATTTGATCGGGCCTGCAAAAAATATGAGCATCATCCTGGGTAAATCCTCTTACCCGGGTTAATCCGTGCAGCTCTCCACTCTGTTCATACCGGTAAACGGTGCCAAACTCAGCCAGACGGACCGGAAGATCTTTGTAAGATCTGGGTTTGTAACGGTATATCTCGCAATGATGAGGACAGTTCATCGGTTTGAGCAAAAACTCCTCCCCTTCAACCGGTGTATGAATCGGCTGGAACGAGTTTTTCCCATATTTCGCATAATGTCCGGAGGTTACATATAGCTCTTTTTGGCCAATATGCGGAGTGATAACAGCTTCATAACCATACTCTTTCTGAATTTTTTTCAGGAAATTCTCAAGAAGTTCCCGTAACTGGGCACCTCTTGGAAGCCATAACGGCAAGCCGCTGCCAACCCTTGCGCTAAACGTAAATAATTCAAGATCCCGGCCAACTTTCCGGTGATCCCTTTTTTTAGCTTCCTCCAGCAGTAACAGATATTCATCGAGCATGCTCTTTTTCGGGAAGGTAATACCGTATATCCGGGTAAGCTGCTTCCGTTTCTCATCACCGCGCCAGTAAGCCCCGGCCAAACTGATTACCTTGATGGCCTTTATGAGCGATGTATCAGGCAAATGCGGCCCACGGCATAAATCAGTGAAAGATCCATGTTTATATAGAGTAATGGTGCCGTCTTCCAGATCCGAAATCAATTCAACTTTATATTCATCTCCTTTGCCGGTAAAAAGATCCAAAGCCTTCTTTTTGGAGATTTCTTCCCGGTTGTAGGTCGATTTTTTAGAAGCCAGTTCGACCATCCTGGATTCAATCTCAGCAAGATCATTTTCTGATAGCACCTTTTCACCCAGGTCAACATCATAATAAAAGCCGCTCTCGATGGCCGGCCCAATGCCAAACTTCGTCCCGGGATATAAATTCCCGATGGCTTCAGCCATCAGGTGTGCCGAGGAATGCCAGAAAGCGTGCTTGCCCTCCGGATCATCCCATTTGTGCAAACGGATCGTTGAGTCGGTTGTAATGGCACGGGTAAGGTCCATGACTTCACCATTGATGCTGACCGCCAGGACTTCCTTAGCCAACTGAGGGCTAAGGCTTTGCGCGATTTCTAACCCGGTAGTGCCTGCCGGGTATTTCTTGACTTTTAAGTCGGGAAAAGTAATTCTGATCATAGCGTAAAAATAAGAAAGGGGGTGTGACAAAAAGCGGACCGGAAAAAAAGCAGACTGTCATAAAAAGCCCCAGACTGAAGTCTGGGGTTAGTAAAGTCTCTCGAGCAAACTTGTTCGGAATCAGCAATTTCATCATTAGAAAGAATCCTGGGTTAAGTAGGTAAGGCAGGATCGGCAGACTTCACTAACCCCAGGCTTTAGCCTGGGGGTCAAAGACCAGACATCACTAACCCCAGACTTCAGTCTGGGGGGCTGACCCTCTCTGCCCCCAACTTTGTTGTGCCCAGAACAGGACTCGAACCTGCACATTCTTGCGAATACTAGTCCCTGAAACTAGCGCGTCTACCAATTCCGCCATCTGGGCGTCTTCAAAAAGAACGCCTCGTGCCCAGGACAAGAATCGAACTTGCACAACCTTACGATTACATGGCCCTCAACCATGCGCGTCTACCATTTCCGCCACCTGGGCTTCGGGTGTGCAAAGTTAAATAAATTTTATTATTTCCAAAGAGTGAGCAAATCTAGTACCTGTGAAGAACGTATTTCACTCCCGGAAAGCTTATAATCCGAAGCCAGTTTTTTCAGGCAGATTCGGATGAAATCGGGATTTGTTCTTGGTTTATAGAAGATTTGCTCAAGAGGAAGAGATTGGCTGATGAGGAAATTGGTTATATCGTTCCGGGAATGGACAGAACCATTATCAGTTGGATTGATATAAAACAGAACTTCAAAAAGGGCTGGATTGATACTTTCCTCAGGAACCATTGGCATATCAACATAGGATAGAATGGGATGATCTGGCATTTCCACTGCAAATACCGGCATGCCAAGCTCTTGTCCGAGAATTGCATACAGCAGGTTCAATGAATGCTCATTGGCCTTACCGGTTTCAACCACCCTGTTGATGAAATTGTTACCCGGAGAGTCAGGATGACTTTCGTTCAGATGTATCCTGTTTTTTCCATAGAGCAAGGTGTTCATTATCCTGATCTTCTCGAGAGCAGTTAAAATATCAGAAATCTCCAGCCAAATCTCATCCCTGAGGGGTTTAATTAACAAGGAAAATTGCTGTTTACTCAGATCCGGAAACTGATAGCGCAACATAAGCCATGCGCCGTCGATCAACCGTGGGTGTGGACTATTGATCCACTCACTTAAATCAGTTTTAAGTTGATTGTATTGCAATATCTTAATAATCTGTTCAATACGTTCATGAAGAATCGGCGACATGGCTTGTCTGGCTGCTAATTCCAGATCGGGGAGTAATTCGGGGCCCAACTGCTGTATCTTCTCACTCACTGCTTCGAAAACCATTTGGTCAGGATCGTCCAGCAATTTGATGAGAGCGTCACTTGTAAGGGATTCCATTTAGTTTCTTTTAATAGGGGTGCGGGTACGAGGGCCCCAGACCTCGGGCTGGGACAAAGCCCCCAGGCTTCAGCCTGGGGGTCTTCTGTCCCCCAACTGTCGTTATCGGGTAATCGAATTCAACGTATTAAAAATCAGGTCATTCATCGCAGAACTGTAATCGCCTAGGAAATTCCCGGTCATGCGGTTCGCGATAATCAGGCAAACGGTAAGAGCTTCATGATTCAATAACTGCGCGAGTCCATACAAAGCCGACGACTCCATCTCGAAATTGGTTGTCCGCAGGTCGCCGAACTGGAACGACTGTAAACGGGCATTCAGGTCGGGTATAGCAAGCATTGCTCTTAATTGCCTGCCCTGGGGGCCATAAAAGCCATGCGCAGCAATCGTGATCCCCGTGGTGCAGAACGACTCAACCTTACTGAGCAGCCTGGCTGAGGCTCTGGCTGCATAGGGTTGAGGCAATTGAACCGGCCAGTTAACCGACTCCATAAAAGCGTATTCAAATAATTCACGTTCCGGATCGGGTGCCCGGAAATAATATTTCATGAGGCCATCCAATCCGACCGACCAGGCTGATGCTACCGCCGTTCCAGGGGGCAGGTCGGGTTGAAGGGAACCCGATGTACCTATCCTGATCAGATTTAACCGACGCATCGCCGGATTATCCTTGCGCAAATCAAGGTTGATATTTGCCAAAGCATCCAGCTCATTTACAACTATATCGATATTATCGGTTCCAATGCCCGTACTAAGCACTGTGATTTTGGTATTGTGGTAATAACCTGATAAAGAGATAAACTCCCGGTTTGATGCGAGCTTTTCCACTCTGTCGAGAAACTGACCAACCAGGGCAACCCTTCCGGGATCTCCTACCAGGATAATGTTATCGGAAATCTGTTCCGGAAAAAGCCTTAGGTGGAAAATGCTCCCATCGGGGTTTAATATCAATTCTGATTCAGTGTAGGTGGTCATGTTTATAGCTATTATACTTTTTTCTATTTTTGACTCCACAATATTATATTATTGATAGCTATGATTCAAAGAATTCAAACGATTTACCTGCTGATCAGCCTTATCGCATGGGGTTTTTTACTTTTCAACCCGATTATTGGCTTCACCAATGAGGCGGGTGGGGCATGGATGCTTTATGCAAATGGGATAAAAGAGGTAGCTGGCGGTAAAATGGTGCTGGGGGCGGTTCCGATGTTTATTTTATTTGTTCTGGTTGAGATACTCGCCTTGATTTCGGTTTTGTCCTACCGCAGAAGAGCCCTGCAATTGAGAGTGACGGTACTGAATATGATGCTTCAGTTTTTATCCTATGGAATAATAGCCCTTTACGCCATTCAAGGGAAGAACTTGCTCCACACCCCTGCCGGATTACTCTTTTTTTCAGCCATGCCGCTTGTTGCATGTATCTGCAGTTTTCTTGCCTTCCGCGGGATCCGGCGGGATATGCTGTTGCTCAGAGCTCTGGACAGGCTGCGGTAGCCGAAAACCGTTATCAGTTATCTGTTATCTGTTTAAAGTACTTCTGTTATCTTTGTAGTAATAATAATTAAGAGTTATGTTGAAAATCAGAAAAATATATGTCACCGACGAGAAGAAGAGACCTTTGGCGGTTCAGATTGACATTAAAACTTTTGAGCGAATGGAGCAGCTATTAGAGGACTATGCCTTGGGCCGGTTAATTGAGGAGAATGATCCAGGAGATAATCTTTCATTGGAGGAAGCCAAAGGGTATTATAAACAATTGACAGATTAGTCATTCGTGGAGATAAAAATCAATAAAAGTTTCTTAAGAGATTTGGCTGAGATTCCGGTTAGAGACAGAAAGCGTATAGAGAGATTTGTTTTTGAGGACATAAAAAAGCTTAATTCTCCGCATGAAATACCAAACTTCGGCAAGTTAACCGGTTACGATAATTATTATAAGATCCGGTTCGGTAACTATCGGGCCGGTATTAGGATTACAGCCAGGAGGGGTTGGGGTGGGTACCTCAGTGAATCTCTAAATGCTCCTGGTCAGTTATTTTATCACAGTAGCGGCATTTCAATGCTACCGGGCTTTTATGAACTACATCAAAGCGGGTGGTCATCTGCTCATGATTGCTGATGCAGGTAGGATTCATGCATTTGGCTATACCGGTAATTTCATCGGGTACAATAACAACTCTTTTTTCAATTACCTCATAATCACGTATTATATTCAACTTGGCATCCGGGGCCACCAGCGATATCTTGTTAAGATCTTCATCCTTGAAAAAGATTTCGGCAACCTTAATAATGGCCTTCTTTCCTAATTTCTTACTTTCCAGATTAAAACCGAAGGTAACCGGATGGTCGATCTTATTGAGGCCTAATATGTTAATAACGCTAAACAAACTTTCTGACGGGATATGGTCAATGACGGTGCCGTTCTTGATAGCATTGACTTTCAGTTCTTTCTTGGTTTCCATAGTTTCTGAGATTTTACTTGACACCTAATATCTTAGATATAATAGCCATCCGGATGAATACACCATTTAAAGCCTGCTGAAAGTAATAGGCTTTTGAATTCGAGTCCACGTCATAATTGATTTCGTTCACACGCGGCAGGGGATGCAGGATTTTCATATTTGGCTTGGTATTGGCAAGCATTGAGTTTCGAAGAATATAAACGTTTTTAACCTTTTCATATTCAAGGGGATCAGAGAAGCGTTCTTTTTGAACCCGTGTCATATAAACAATGTCGGCATCATCCATATTATCGGCAAGATCCTTGTATTCATAGTATTCGATTCCCTTACTGTCGAGAAGGATCTTGTATTCCTCAGGCATTTTGAGCTCTTCAGGGGCAATGAAAATGAATACGGGGTTGAAGTTCGACATAGCAATCAGGAGTGAGTGAACCGTTCGGCCATATTTAAGGTCCCCAATCATGCAGATTTTCAGATTCTCAAGCCGGCCCTGGGTTTTGCGGATGGAATACATATCCAGGAGGGTCTGGGTAGGATGCTGATGAGCTCCGTCGCCCGCATTGATTATGGGAACCGGCGAAACCTCGCTGGCATACTTGGCGCTTCCTTCAAGGGGATGGCGCATAACGATCAGATCGCTGTAATTGGAAACGGTGAGAATGGTATCTTTCAGGGTTTCTCCTTTGGATACGCTTGACGAGGCTGAATCCGAAAAACCTATTATCCTGCCGCCCAAACGGTTTACTGCCGACTCGAAGCTGAGGCGTGTACGGGTCGAAGGTTCGAAAAATAGTGTAGCAACCACATACCCGTTCAGAATATTCTGATTTGGCTTTTTTTCAAACTCAGCTGCCAGATCAAGGATCTGCAACATCTCATCCTGATTGTAATCAGTAATGGATACCAGGCTTCTGTTTTTCATAGGACGGTGTCTGTTTTTTTATCGAAGTTTGGTAAAATTAAGGGAACGCCGGTGGTTCCCGCAATACATTAACAGGATATTATTATTATTTTATTCACCATGTATCAATTTGTGCTTCAACTAAATCAATACGACGAAGTTGACTAATTAAACCATCAGAGGCTCCGGTTCGTATCTGTACCTGCATTTTGCAGTCGATCCCGAATTCCTGTTTGATAATATCAGCCTTAAAATCCTTAATTAACCGCATCACGTCATTCATGGCCGCATATTGAAAAATGATACTGATTTGACAATTGAAAGTTTTATCGATAATCACGGCGTGCTCTAAACTCTCCTTTGCTGCTGATCGATAAGCGTTTATCAGTCCACCGACACCTAACAGGATCCCGCCAAAGTACCTGATAACCACAATCAGGATATTGGTCAGATCATGTGATTGAATTTGTCCTAAAATTGGCTTACCCGCTGAATTTGCCGGTTCCCCGTCGTCGTTTACCCGGTAAGATGCGTCTCCCGGTCCGAGGCGCCAGGCATAACAATGGTGGCGGGCATCATGATGTTCTTTTCGCAGGGAGGCCAGAATTTCCTTCACCTCCTCAACAGATTCCACCGGGTAAGCTTTGGCAATGAACCGGCTTCCCTTGTCCTTGAAAATGCCCTCGGAGGGTTCCAGAATCGTTTTAAAGGTATCGTCCATATTGTTGCCAAAATAATAAAAATTTTTAATCTGTGTGTTTGTCCGATGGAAGCTACTCCTATCAAACATATCAGAGCAAGTATTGATAATCTTTTCATAATTTTACTTCTTTTATCAAAATTTTTTTTGAAATTTTTTTGACGATAACGGGTAGAATATCTACTCATATAATGTATATTTGCTAAACCATGCTAAAACTAACAAGGACATACCACTGGTTCGCCCTTTACACGATGAGCAGGCAGGAGAAGGTTGTTCATGCCGACCTCACTGAGGACGGATTTGAATCGTACCTGCCTTTGCAGCGGACCAAACGGAAGTGGTCCGACCGCATCAAGTGGGTCGATGAGCCGATGTTCCGGGGATATGTGTTTGTAAGGGTGAGCAGCCGGGAATACTTTAAAATATTGCAGCATCGCAGCGCGTTAAAGTATATATCGTTCGGAGGAAAGCCCGCGGCGATCCCGGATCACCACATGGAGGCCCTCCGCCGCGCCCTGGGCGAAGGCATCGATTTCTGCATCACCAGCAACCGCTTCAAACCCAGTCAGCCCGTGGAAGTCACGGCCGGCCCGATGTGCGGATGCAGCGGCGAGATCGT
This sequence comes from Bacteroidales bacterium, assembly GCA_041658425.1. Lineage (GTDB taxonomy): Bacteria > Bacteroidota > Bacteroidia > Bacteroidales > UBA12481 > UBA12481. Next base: position 7,450 of record JBBAAF010000128.1, read on the forward strand.
CCGCTACGCCGGAAAGAACCGCCTGCTCGTGCGGATCGGCGAAACCGGCTACTCGATGATCGTGAATATGCAGGCCGCGTACCTCGAGGGCGTGAGGACGTGAGGAAGTGAGGGCGTGAGGACGTGAGGGCGTTAAGGACAGTTCCCAAAATGGGACTGAGGTGGCGAAGCTGTATCAGGGCAGCCCGAACGATCAGGCCTAAACGACTGCTAATCAGGGACTTCGTGTAGCGTGACGGGGTCCCCGCCCCCCGCCTCCGCGGGGGCAGGCTTTCGCGGGGATGACAAGTGCTCCGGCTAGCTTAGGTGATACTTGAATCTTGTACTTCAAAATTCAAAACTGGTTTTCGAATCTCATCATGTTTCTCCCGATAGAACACCTCAGCAACCTCCTCCAGGCCCGCTTCCCCGAACTCACCTTCGTTCTCCTCTTCGGTAGCTCCCAGGATGGCGAAATCTCCGAAGGCGCCGATGTGGATCTGGGAATCTGGTGCGAGAAGGGGGTGAATAAGACTGATCTCATCATGAGGCTGATGACGGCAATGGAAAAAGGCTTTCCGGAGATCACGTTCGATCTTTCGGTGCTCAATGAAGCCGGACCGGTTCTGCGGTTCGAGGCGCTGAAGGGCAGGGTGCTTTTTATACGAGAGGGCAGGGAAGAAGTTTATTCCAATTTTTATTCGCGCACCTGCGCAGATTATACCGATTATGATTTCTGGATGACGAAACAACTCGAATACCGGGGATATGAAGTACGGCACAATCGTTGAAAATAAACTGAGGATTATCGAAGAGAAGCTCAATGAAATCCGCAGCTGGAAGATTGATTCATTCGATCAGTTGAAAAAGAGCAGCCTGCTGCAGAACGCTGTCGAACGCGCCCTCCAGGTGGCGGTTGAAGCTATGATCGACACCAGCGAACGAATACTAAGCTTTCATCACCATCCGCCAGTCAACTCGGCAATCCAAAACATGGAGGCAATTGAAAAACTCGGAATCATCAACGACGCCACCGCCTATCAGGAACTCATCCGGTTCCGCAATTTCATCGTTCACCGCTATGAACGGATCGATCTCGAAATCGTTTACAGCCTGATACGGAGCGGACTGGGGCTATTTGAGAGGTATGTGGATGAGATACGGCGGACATAGGCTCCGCCCCCACTTGAATCTCCAACCTCAAAATTCAAAACTCTAATTTCGAATCTCTGACTTCTTACTTCAAATAATGGTCTACCAGCCCATCCTCGATTTCATTAAAACCCTTTACCCTGATAAGCCTGTCATTGCTCTCCATGAGCCGTCATTCTTCGGAAACGAGAAAAAGTATGTGCTGGAGTGTATTGATAGCACTTTTGTCTCGTCGGTGGGGCCTTTTGTGGGAAGGTTTGAACAGATCGTGGCTGACTTCGTCAGCCAGCGTAGAGATCCCCGCCTGCGCGGGGATGACAATGCTACCGAAGTAAGAGCAGTAGCTTGTGTGAATGGTACGGCGGCACTGCATCTGGCGCTGGTGGTGGCCGGGGTGAAGGCGGGTGATGAAGTGATTACACAGCCGCTGAGCTTTATTGCAACGGCTAATCCGATAGTCTATATTGGGGCAAGTCCGGTTTTTGTGGATGTTGATCCTGATACACTGGGTCTATCACCGAAAGCACTGCGTCATTTCCTTGAAACACAAACCCATGCTGAACCCGGGTCCGCTAAACGATTAAACAACTCAACAAATAAACAGATAAAGGCCTGCGTACCCATGCATACCTTCGGCAATCCCTGCCGAATCGATGAAATCGTTGAAATCTGTAACGAATTTAATATCATTGTTATCGAAGATGCGGCCGAGAGTATCGGCAGCTACTACAAGGGACGTCATACCGGCACCTTCGGCCAGATGGGCGTACTGAGCTTTAACGGCAACAAAACGATCACCACGGGTGGCGGTGGTATGGTGATAACCGACAACCGACAACTGGCAACCTTTCTTAAACACCTCTCTACCCAAGCCAAGGTTCCGCATCCATGTGAGTTTGCTCACGATGCAATCGGCTATAATTACCGGCTGCCGAATATCAATGCGGCCCTTGGTGTGGCCCAGATGGAAAACCTTGATTTGATACTCAAATCAAAGAGGTTGGTTGCTCAGAAGTATTTCGATTTCTTCGCTGAAAAGGGAATCCGAACCATTAAGGAAATTTCGCATGCCCGGTCGAATTTTTGGCTCAACGGTATATTCCTGGCCGACAAAACCCAGCGTGATGAATTTCTGCAATTAGCGAACAGTCAGGGTGTTCATTGCCGTCCGGCCTGGAATTTATTGCCCACCTTGCCTATGTATCGGAATTTCCAGTGTGAGGATATCACAAATGCTCAGCGCATTAGCGACACGCTGGTTAATGTGCCTAGTTCGCCGATAGGACAACTGCAAGCTTTCGTGTAGCGTAACGGGGTCCCGGCCCCCCGCCTCCGCGGGGGCAGGCTTTCGCGGGGATGACAAGGCTCCGATTAGCACATCAGCACATCAGCACATCAGCACATCAGCACATCAGCACATCAGCACATCAGCACATCAGCAAAACCATCGGGATCGATCAGATCGTCTATGAGGTGGTTGCCAAGCTCGGTGATGTGGAAGAGGCTTATGTTACCGGTGACTTCGCAGTGGGTAAAAACGGCAAAACTGTTGATATCCTGCTTATTGGTACTGATATCCATAAAGATTTTCTGCTCAAACTGATCGACAAAGCCGAATCGCTCATTAAACGCAAGATTCGCTATCTGATCTTAACGCCTGCAGAGGCATTTGTTCACCTTGGTGATGGGAAGGGGGCGATGCTGATTTGGCGAAAAGAATGCTAATGTGCCAATGTGCCAATAACCGACAACCGTCACGTAGCAACCTGCAACCTGTAACTTGCAACAATCATAACACCCACAGCAATCACAACAATCACAACCTGCAAAATCAATGTCAAAGGACGCATATGTCAAAGGCTGGAAAAAATTGTATATTTGAAACAGAAAGATTATGAGCGCAAGATTCAGTTTTTCAAAGCATGCAGAAGAGCGTCTGGCCAGCAGAGGACTGAGCAAAGATCTTGTTTTAGAAGTGCTTGGTAATCCTGATAAAATTATTCCATTGGATTCCAGTTTGTTAATCTATCAAAAGATTGTAATTGAGGTAGATAAAAAATATCTTTATCGTGTGTTTATTAATCAAGATTTGGATCCAAAATTGATTGTGACCGTTTATAAAACTTCAAAAATTGAAAAGTATGAAAATCAGATATGATAAAGAAACTGATATAATTTATATACAGTTTTCCAATTCCCAGGTCACAGAGAGTGATGAGGAAAAGCCGGGAATCATTCTTGACTATGATGCAGCTGGTGGTATTGTTGGTATTGAAGTATTAAATGCATCCACCAAAATGGATCATGCAAATTCTGTTATTTACGAGGTTGCCTGAAACGTAACCGA
>JBBAAF010000129.1:0-10875 GCA_041658425.1 Bacteroidales bacterium
GTATCGATTATCTGGCCGATTAGTATTTCATCACCGATGGTGATAATTTCAGCGGTTGGGTTCATGGTTTAAAGCGTTGAGGTCCCCGCCGGACGGTTTCGTGTAGCGTCAAGGGGTCCCCGCCTTCGCGGGGATGACAGAATAGAATCATACTAATTGATTGAGTCGTTGTAATAATGGAGGGTGTGAATAATGAACGAATACGTAGGCTGGATGAGGGGTCAGGTTGCCAAGGTTCTTTTCGGAGAGGCCAATTAAGGCATTACCCAAATCCTCATGATAACCCAGTTTAGCTGCGAAAGCATCAGCCTGAAACTCAAATCTTCTTGATAAATAGTTGAACAACAAACCGATCAACATGGAAACCGGGCTATACAGTATCCCGAAAACAAGAACACTAATATGAAAACTGGGTTGAGCAATGTTAAGTGCAGCTGCCAGTGATGGATTTCCTGCTACCAGGGAAAATAAAAACAGCAGAACACCGGTCTGTAAAACCGACAGAATCATAGTTGAGATAACATGCTTCTTCTTATAATGACCGATCTCGTGGGTAAGTACGGCCAGTATCTGGTTTGTAGTCAGGTCATTAATCAGAGTATCGTAAAGTACAATCCGCCGCTTGCTTCCAAAACCGGCAAAATAAGCATTTGCCTTAGTGGACCTTTTCGATCCGTTGATAACAAATATTTTCGATAGCTGAAAGCCGGCATTCCGGCTCATTTCTTCAATGGCTGAACGGAGGTCGCCCTCTTCGAGAGGTTGTTGTTTGTTAAACAAAGGAACGATCAGGGTGGAATAAAAGAAGCTGAGCAGGATGGAGAAAACGGAAATGATGACCCAGGCTAATAGCCAGAACCACTTTCCGGTTAGCGTATACAACCAGATTATCAGGGCCATCAGGGGTGCGCCGATAATTATTGCTAATAACCATGATTTCAGTTTATCCAGGATAAAGGTTACCGGAGTTGTTTTATTAAACCCAAACTTTTCCTCTATAACAAAAGTTGAATAGATCTCGAAGGGAGTCCCGGCCAGATCTGCCGCAAAACCGAGTATTCCGAAAAAAAACAATGCTGCGGTCACCGGATGGGTGGTCACCGAAAAGACCAATCCGTTAAGCCAGGCAAATCCACCCAGCAGGAGCATGAGCAAAACAGCCGCAAAACTGATGACCGAAACGAGAATCCCGAACCGGCCATGTTCCTTAAGATAGGATTGTGATTTGCGATAGGCATCCGGATCGTACTTATTCTTTAATAATCGCGGCAACTCAGGCCTGATATGATTCAAATTCAGCACATCCAGAACCAGATCAGATACAAAACCGACAGTCAGGAGGATTATGATAATTAAGAAAAGTGTGTTCATAAGTGGTTCGCCTGTAAGCTATTTACCTCATTTGTTCATCCAATTTATCCGTTTCCGCTTTCCTCTTTTCCAATTTCGACTGATAGTCCTTGATATAAAACTCATGCATTCCGAGTTTTTCAGACTGTTTCAGCCATTCGAGTGCGGCCGGGATATTATTTGCCATCTCACACGTGAGCGACATATTAAAGCAGGCTTTCGCTGCAATCCGTTTTTGCTGCGATTCTGTAAAAGGTCTCCAGATTTCTGCTGCTTCCTGCCATTTGCCATCTCTAAGATATCCGGCACCAGTTAAAAAGTCGAGCGGGCCAATCGCGAAATAGTAGCGTTGAAAATTGGTCCACCAGGGAGCCAGTCTCTTAGCAGTCTGCACACCGGCCTCATACATCGCATTCCTGATACATTCCAGCCTTTGATCGGGAGAAGATGTAAATTCGGATGGAGAATCAATATCAAAAGCAACGGTATCAGCAAAATTGAATTCCTTCGACTGGAAGTCGGTCAAGCGATATAATCGCCACAATGTTTTAACAACCACGTAGTATTGATAGGTGCTTAACCATTCATCCTGAAGGCTGTATTTTATGGTATCGGTGATAACACCAATTTCAAGGGATAAAACGGCATCCCGTTGAGGGTCACCGGCAATGATTCTGACAATATCCCAGGGTATTCTTCTTGAAGGATCGGAGAAATCTCCAACGAGGATTCTGCGGACAACGGGATTAAATAAATCAAACCTGGGACTTTCAACCAAAGCATCTGAACATCCGAGAACTACCTGTTTCGCCATGATGCTGTCGCGGTCGAAATCCTTGATGCGGCCTAATGACTCTAATGATACTTTGTATGCACTATCCAGATCACATCTGGAAACCACTGTTAATGATTGTATAGATGCCGAAATGGTTACTTCCGCCGGTTTGAGTCCGTCCAATTCAAGCATATTGGCCGAATAGCAGCCTGACAAAAGCACAAGAATTGCAAAAACCGGTAGCCGGGCAAACCGTTTCATCCTGTTACCACCTCCTGATTATCTTTTTCTGTTTTATTTGGTCCTCGTAATCCGAAATCTTTTTATTCAGGACATTGATGTATTCCAAAGTATGGTTATCCGGTTTAAGTCGCTGTGATCGCCGGGCAAAACCAATTGCCTGATTGATCCGCCCATCCCGTTCACAAACCAGAGCCATATTATAGGAAGCTTTTGCCTGGATGACAGAATCCTTGCTATTGTATGCCAGCCATTTCCATTTCGATTCTGCCCTACCCCATTTACCTTCCTTAACAGCTTGATCTGCCTTGAGCATGGAACTGTCGCCTTCATTATAATAGTAACGTTTCGCGAGAACTTCTCCGGGATTAATCAGCGTAAAATAGGCTTCTGCGGCATTGGAACAAGCCGTAAACATTGCTTTCTGATCATCCGGTAGCTGCTTTAAGGCTTCCTGTTCAGTTTTCCCTGTCCCTTTGAATTCACTGGAAAAAGTATAAACTGAATCGTCGATCATTCTCATTTTGTCGGGTTCATAAACCCTGAGAGCCAAGGTGACCCCAACAGAATATTGTGCCAGGTAATTGCCGTTGTTTTCAGTAACAACCACCGGAGTTTTCGTCAGGCCGAATCCTTCTATGATTAAAAGGGCCTGAACGTATTCCTTCTTCGACAGTTTTAACAAACCCTCCCAGGGCAGCGGATCAGGCAGGCTGGCATCGTTATGCCGCAGCATGCGTGGAAAATGCTTAACCTTAACGAGGTATTTATTTCCGGCAGCCATCCGTTTTGCCAAAGTATCGACCAGCGACTCTGATAGTGCCCACTTTGCGCTGTCGACTGACTCATAGGCCCCCCATTGAACATCTTCATACGGTCCTGTTGCCGGAACATACCTGGAAGTAACGAGAACGGATCTGACATCAGGAGGAAAAACAAGTTTTGGAGGTGTATAAACATTAACCATGACCTTCTGCAACTGACAGGCGCACAGAAAAGTCAGCATAACTAACAACAAAAGCGTCAATTTTTTCATAGAAAATTTTGATTAACGAATACCAAACCACCGTCGCAAAAACCATTCCATGGCGAGCAAAAAAATCAGGGCAGGAAGCAACCATTTAAAGTTAATCAGATCATACCACTTAAACTCCTCATTGATCCTCATTTCTGATGGTTTGAGGTCATTAAAGTAGGATAATAAGCTGTTCTCCTGGCCCGGACTAAAGAATTTACCATTTGTACTCCTGGCAATAGATCTGAGAGATTCAAAATCGGCGACCGGCTCGCTTTGTTCAACCGGCCGGACCATCATGGTCATCGCTCCCTCACGCCGAAAATTTTCGTTTCCAAGTTTAGTTTCGGCGGCATAGCGATAGGTACCGGGTGCAAATCCATTAATATTCAACTCATAATAATCATTAATCCGTCCCATCTGGTATTCCGTCTTTTGACCGCTCGAGTCGGTAACCGTAAAAAGCACGTCCGGATCATTTACAGCCTCCAATGAGTTGTTTAAAAGATGGCCATTGATCCGTACCGGTGAATAGGCAAAAAGTTCTTCCGGAATGACTACCCTGAACTTATCTTTCTTTTCATCCAACATCAGATACTGTATGGTGCGCGAAAGCCAATCATCAAAATAATCGTGATTCTTTTGTTCAAGGAATTCATGTAATCTCCAAAGCCAAACACCTTCACCGCAGAAAAATCCGTATTTAACTCCCCGGGTGTTCGAAAAAGCTACCAATGGATCTGACAATTCAATATTCAGGATTTTTTGCTTCAGTAAGATTTGAGATCCCGGATCCAACAAAAAAGTTTCAAAGCTCAAATCCAGCGGTGGCCAGGTATTCAGATGATTTTTGAAATCGGCAGGAAGTGTAAAGAGTGTAAAAGAGGGATCAAGAATTCCCTGGGAAGCCTCTCCGGTTTTACGCCGGTTATCAATGACCATACCATGATTTACCCTGTTAAAAAGCACTGGATCAGTGGTTTTAGCAATAACAAACAATACCGGAATCTGCCGGTCTACCGCTTTCGCTAATAGTTCGCCAAGAGGATGTTTCTGTGATGGCAAACCATGCAGAATAATCAAATCATAGTCTTTGTCGGTCCCGGTGAAATCCGATGCTTCCACCAGCTTAATATTCAACGAATTGGTTCCCCTTAAAGCCTGAACGATAGCATCTATATCCGGATGAGCCGATTCATAAAGGCATAGAATTTTCCCCTCTTGTTCAATCACTTTAACTGAAAATCCTTTCGAGTTATTGTCTGGATTTTTATCGGGATGATCAGGAACTATACGGGCCACAAGCTGCATTGTTCCTTTGTCCGGAGCCTGTATCAGAAACTCTGCAAAAGGTGATACCTGCGCTGCGGTTTCGATAAACTTTTCATCGATAATGCCTTTTGGCCCTGAAATTTGCAGCTTAAACCCTCCCCCGGTCCAGTCACCGGTATTGTAATAGACGCGTACCGGAAATGTGCTGTTTTTTCGCACCCAATCGTTGCTTACCACCTCCTGAATACGAACATCCGGGAACCTGGTTGAATCTCCGGAAGCCAGAACCGACACCGGATATGGGAAATTTTTAGCTGCCTCGGAAAAGGTAATTCCCTTGGTTGAAACACCATCTGAAGTGATAAACACACATCCCAGGTCGTGAGTTTGCGAAAAAATCCGAAGGTAGGCGAAAAGTTCTCCGGGATCGGTAACGGGATCAGAAAAATTACCCTTTTCGCCATCCACTGTCTGGGATCCAAAAAGAACTTCCTTTACCTGAAAACGGTTCTCAAGACTTTTAACCAGGTTCTCTATCAGGTTCGACCTCTTCTCAATAAAGCCCGCTTTGTCCTGAACAGGCGGAATCGAAACGCTATTATCCTGGACAACAATAAAATACGGTTTTTTTTGCCGGTTTACCGAAGTTCGGATCCACGGGGAGATGATAAGCAACCCGACGAGAACCAGAACCAGCATTCTGGATATACCTAATAAAACCCGAACCGGTTTTAGCAGCACTGATTCCTGCTGCTTACGGAAATAGATCATCCACACCACAAAAACGGCAAGTGCTACCAAAGGCAGCACCAACCAGAGAGGTAATGTAGATTCTATGTGCATAACTATCGTTTAGCGTTTAAAGATCCCCGCCTTCGCGGGGATGACAGGAGCACTTGTCACCCCGGCGAAGGCCGGGGCCCGCCTTCCGGGGATGACAGGAGCACTTGTCACGTTAACATGGCACCGCACACCTGGATGACCTGACCGCTGACATAGGATGAAAGATCAGAGGCCAGGAAGAGGGCGACTTTGGCTACCTCATCCGGCGTACCACCGCGTTTAAGCGGTATTTTCTCAGCCCATTCCTTCCTTACATCTTCGGGAAGCTTATCCGTCATTTCAGTCAGAATAAATCCAGGTGCTATTGCATTGCAACGGATATTCCTGGATCCGAGTTCACGGGCGATTGTTTTGGTAAAACCGATAATTCCGGCCTTTGAAGCGCTGTAGTTGGCCTGACCGGCATTGCCGCTCACACCGACGACAGATGACATATTGATTATAGAGCCGTTACGCTGCTTCAACATAAGGACTTGTACCGCTTTTGTCAGGTTAAAAACGGATTTCAGGTTAACATTAATAACCATATCCCATTGTTCCTCAGTCATTCTCATGAGCAATGTGTCGCGGGTAATCCCGGCATTATTGACCAGAATATGAATTTGCCCGAATTCCCTGGCAGCCTCTTCAACCACTTTCTGGGCCTGATCAAACTTGCTTGCATCAGAAGCGTACATCTTGACCTTCACACCTTTAGCCCTGAGTTCTTCTTCCAAAGCTTTAGCATTATCATCATAAAAAAGATCGGTCAGAATCAAATTGGCTCCCTCCCCGGCAAATTTTTCAGCAATTGCTTTCCCTATTCCTCGCGATGCCCCGGTTATCAGGGCGGTTTTTCCTTCTAATAATTTCATCGTATAACAGTTATTAGTTATCGGTTATCAGTTATCAGTTATCGGTTATCAGTTAAAGTGCCAGGGCGGCCTTCATGGTTGAACCGATATTGGCGGGCGATTCAACCACATGAATACCGCATTCATGCAGAATGGCCATCTTGGCGGCGGCAGTGTCATCAGCCCCGCCGATAATTGCCCCGGCATGGCCCATTCTACGGCCCTTTGGAGCTGTTTGGCCGGCAATAAAACCTACAACAGGCTTGTTGGCATGTTCTTTATACCATCTGGCGGCATCCGATTCCATAGAGCCACCAATCTCGCCGATTAATACTATTCCGGCTGTATCCGGATCTGCCATAAAGAGTTTCAACGCATCGAGCGTTGTTGTTCCTATAATCGGATCGCCGCCGATCCCTATACAGGTTGATTGTCCGATTCCCAGACGGGTAAGCTGATCTACAGCCTCATAGGTGAGAGTGCCTGAGCGGGACACAACCCCAACATTGCCTTTCATGTGAATGAAGCCGGGCATGATTCCCACTTTACATTCTCCGGGCGTTATGATTCCCGGGCAATTGGGTCCGATGAGCCTTGTCGGCCGGTTGGAAAGATAGGATTTCACTTTTACCATGTCGGCTGTTGGTATACCTTCGGATATACAAACCACCAGTCTGATACCTGCATCCGCTGCTTCCATAATCGCATCAGCTGCCACGGCAGGCGGTACAAAAATCAATGAAACATCGGCTCCGGTTTCTTTAACACAGTGGACAACCGTATTAAAGACAGGCCGGTCGAGATGCCGTGTTCCTCCTTTACCAGGTGTAATGCCTCCAACAACCTGAGTTCCATATTCGATCATCTGGGAGGCATGAAAGGATCCCTCCTTGCCCGTAAAGCCTTGAACCAGAATGCGGGATTGCTTGTTTACCAGAATTGACATCGATTTAAATATTTTTATAAAGTGCGAATATAGAAAACAAATTTAAGGCGATGGGAATTTAAGTCCGGGATAAAATGAAAATGGCCCCCGATCAGGTGAGCCATTTTTCCACTAAATCAAAAAAAAAGAATTATTTTCTGTATTTGCAGCAACCTGGCAGTTTATTATAGACTGCATCATCGGCTTTGTATTTGTCGGTATCATGACCTACTGCTGCTTCCGCCTTTTCAATGCCGTCGGCACTGGTTTTCTTTTCATCGAAGGTAACAGCCAGTGTTTTGGTTTTCAGATCATAATCTGCCTTTTTCACTCCATCAATAGCGAGTGCTGCTTTTTCGATACGGGTTTCGCACATACCGCATTTTCCGGCAACATTGATCTTTTCCGTTTTCTTGCCCATGGCAAATGCACCCATCCCGATCAATAAAATACCGGCCATCAAAATCAAAACTTTTGTTTTCATTGTTTCCTGTTTAAATTATCGAATTTGTATTTTGTACAAAGATTGCAATTATTGAATTCAGTGATTGTCAAATATTTGTTAATTTTCACGAGTTTTTTTACACAACATAAATCAAGTGATGAACGATACAATTGCTGCAATTTCAACCCCTTCCGGTCAAGGGGCCATCGCAATCATACGTTTATCCGGCCCTGATTCCTTCAAAATCATTCAAACGCTCTTTCAGGTTTCCGGTACCCGCAAGCCATTTTCACTAACCGTGACCAAAGGGTTGCATCATGGATGGATAAAATCCGGGAAACGGCTCGTTGATGAAGTGTTGATCAGCCATTTTAAATCACCGAAAACCTATACCGGTGAAGACCTTATTGAGATCAGTTGTCATGGTTCCACCTACATCCAGCAAGAGATCCTTAGACTTTTGATAAATGCAGGTGCCAGAATGGCAAAGCCTGGCGAATTTACCGAACGTGCATTTCTGAATGGCAAGATGGATTTAACCCAGGCTGAGGCCGTTGCCGACCTGATCGCTTCTTCAGGTGCCGCAGCTCATCGGTTAGCCATTGACCAGATTCGGGGTGGCTTTTCGAGTGAATTAGCGCTGATCAGAACCCATTTATTGAATTTCGTCACGCTGATTGAACTGGAATTGGATTTTGCTGAAGAAGATGTGGAATTTGCCGATCGCACCCGCCTAAAAATCCTGGTGAATACCATCATTGAAAAGATATCCCGGCTAGTCTTGTCATTTGAGCTGGGAAATGCCATTAAATCCGGAGTTCCGGTAGCAATAGCGGGTGAAACCAATGTTGGCAAATCCACCCTGTTAAATGCACTGCTGAAGGAAGATAAGGCAATTGTTTCCGAGATTGCCGGCACCACACGCGACAGCATTGAAGACTGCATCCATCTTGGAGGTATTGAATTCCGTTTCATTGATACAGCCGGTATTCGCGAAACCACCGATCAGATTGAAACCATCGGGATCGACCGGGCATATCGTCACATTGAGAAAGCCCGCATCATCCTGTTGGTTACCGATGCAACCGCCGCACTGGAATCAAGCATCCGTTGGATCCTTGAAATCATCGCCCGGATTCGTGAGGATCAGCACCTTGTTATACTCGTCAATAAATCAGATATTGATCGTGCCAAAGCTTCAGTATTTCAAAAGAGGGTTAAGGAGGTTGTCGGTTATCAGTTGTCGGTTATCGGGATTTCGGCAAAAACCGGTAATGGTTTGAAAGAATTGGAAGAAGAGCTTTTGCGTCTTGTTAATTTCAAATCTTTAGAAGATTCTAATGTCGTGGTCACTAATGCCCGCCATTATGAAGCACTGACTAAGGCTCAAACAGCGTTGTACCGAACCCTGTCGGGACTGAACATGGGTACTTCCGGTGATTTCCTTTCCCAGGACATCCGTGAAGCTATGCATTACTTAGGCGAGATCACCGGGCAAATATCTACAGATGAGGTACTTGGCAACATATTTCAGCATTTCTGCATCGGAAAGTAACCGCCTTTTACCGCATTGCAGGTGCTCATTTCATTTTCAAATTTTCAACCGCGTACAATGGGTAAACCTCGATGGTATCATAAACCGAAAAGCTCTCATTCGAAATCCGTATGCCTCTGTTGAGTTTTTTCTCCTGCAAGAACAAAAAGAGGCTTTGCATCGAACCTTTAGTTCCTGCCTTGACTTCCACCGGCACTATTTCCTGAGAAATGGGAATAACATAGTCAACTTCGGCATTGCTGCTTTTTGCCTCCCTGTGCCAATAGTATAAAGAAGGATTCTGATAACAGGATTCCGATTTTATCAATTCCAACCCCACAAACTGCTCTGCTACATTTCCTTTATTGATAGCATCGAATTTTTTTGATAGAAGAAAATCGGCCAGATCAAGACCCAGAATACGTTGAAAAATGCCGGTATCATACAGAAGCATTTTTTGTTTCTGCGGATTAGCGCCAGCACCCAATGGAATACCATTTGAAGGACTATGGGTGACAGGAATCACCAGGCCCGCCATTATCAAAAGTTGTAATGCTTCCTTAACCTGGTTATGGTTTGCCTGGACACATGCTTTGGAATAAACAAACTTCTGTCCTGTCTGATATACAACTGCCTGAAATACTTCATTTAAACGGGAAGCAGGCGTTTTCTTCCTGTATTTTGCAAAATCGGTCCGGATTGAAATAATCAAGTCGTCGAGCAATTGCTGACATTGATTCAGATTTTTGGTTTCAATATAGTTCGCAATTACTTCGGGCATACCTCCAAGGCAAATGAATTTTTGGATCAGCTCAATCAGTCTGGCATGAAGCACTTCGTTCATTGGTGTGGTGGGCTTTGCTTTCCTAACCTTATCGAGTAGCTGATGCTCTCCTGCTCCTGCCAGGAATTCAGAAAAGCTCAATGGATACATGAACATTGATCTGATCCTGCCCACACCAAAGGTCGGTATCTCTGACAAAGCAAATTCCAGCAATGAACCGGCAGCGACTACATGCAATCCTGGCATTTTTTCGTAAAAAAAGCGCAGTGAAGCAATGGCTTCCTTGCATTCCTGTATTTCATCGAGGAAAAGCAGCGTTTTGCCGGGTACAATGCTGGTCTTGAAAATAGCAGCGATATTTTCGCAGATGGTTGCAGGAGATAGTTCATCTGAAAACAATGCTTTCAAACGGGGGCTTTCCTCAAAATTGATTTCAATAAAATTATCGAATTTCTTCCCAAACTCCCTGATTGTATTCGTTTTTCCAACCTGCCGGGCACCCCGGATCAAAAGTGGTTTGTGCTTGCTTTCCGCTTTCCACCTTTCCAGTTCTATGTCTGCCTTTCTGTTTATATACATCTGCTTTTAAATAAATACAAGGCAATAGTATTACAAATATTGCATAAATACAAGGCAATAGTAAGGTAAAATCAGCAATAATACAAGCCGGACGACTGTTACGAAAAGATTTACAGCAAGCGTTTCAAAAAGCCGGATATTCTATGCGTTAAAATCGTCTTTCTGAAAGCTTTTGTACCCTATTTGTACCTCTAAAAAAAATATTTCTTTTAACCAATTGATTTACAAGCTATTTATATGATTAGTTACTTTCTGCATCGGAAAGTAACCACCTGTAGAG
>JBBAAF010000130.1:0-10788 GCA_041658425.1 Bacteroidales bacterium
GGATCGGGTTTATGCAGCATAAGTACTAGAACACCACCATATGTCTCCTGCGGTAGATCCAATACCCGATCAAAAAATAGACGACGGTGAGACCGGTGAGCGATACAAGCTGCGGCCAGATCTCTCCAATACCGGCCTGATATATCAGTACTTGCTTGAGTGCTTCAGTCCCATGATAGGTCGACATCAGCCCCGGAATCGTGAAAGCATAGCCTCCCAGCGTAAAAAGAGTGGCCCCCTGTATGGGGAAAACGGTCCCGGTAAAGAACATGAAAAAGAACAGGGGAAAGTTCCCGACAACCAGCACTTCATTGACCGATTTCGTCAGGCCGGCGAGGATCAGGCTGAAACCGATCACCGACAGGCAGGTGAGGATGCAAACCAGCAGAAACAACCAGAAGGAGCCGGAAAAATCAAATTCAAACAGATACGCGGTTCCCAGCGTGAGGAGAATGCTCACCAAACCTACCAGCACCTGGATAATCGTAATCCCCGCCATGAAGGTCAGCGGGCTTACTCTCGACAGCTTCAGCCGGAGCATGGTCTTTTTTTCAGGCTCAACAACAAAGGCAATCGCACCGGAAAACATCAGCATAATGGTGGCCCAAACCAGCAACCCGGGTATGGCAATGGCAAAATCGTTCAGCTTCGAGGATTGGCCGGCCGGTGTTTCAATAAAATGATACGGCTCCAGCGTTCCCGTAACCGAACTGATATATCCGGATACATAGGTGATCCCCAGAATCGCCGAAATCATATAATTGGTTTCGGTCAGATTTCCTGATAATTCAAAAGGAACCCTCACCGCAGCGCCCGTTTGCTTCAGACGGATGCTGTCGGAAAAACCGGAAGGGATGATGATCATCGCATGCGATTTCTTATTCCGGACCTGTTCCTCTGCAGCAGCCCGGTCACTGACTTTCCGGAAAGTGACAGGTATAGTATCGTTCTTGACCGATTCCAGGTATTTAAGTAACTCCTTTCCATAATCAGCGGATGAAGCTGCGCCGGATGGCCGGTCGAGGTTGACCACACTCACCTGGAGATTCAAAGCCGTGCTTTTGTAGATCAGGTAAAAGATGCCCACAAAAAGGGGTGCCATGGTAATCGTCAGCAGCAGGATCCAGAACTGCCGGATCTGTTCGGTAAAGCTTTTACGGATGACTGCTAAAAGTTTCATGAGCGTAATTTTTTACCCGTAAGCAGAATGAACACATCTTCCAGCGTATTTTCCCGAGGTTTATCTAAACTGATCTGTAAAGTGTTATTGGTCCCGATAGAGTGCTTGAGGTTTTCCGGGGTATCCACCATCAGGATTTTCCCCTGATCGATGATGGCCACCCGGTTGGATAAGCGATCGGCCTCGACCATGTTATGCGTGGTGAGGATAATCGTACGGGAACCGGCTAAACTCCGGATGAATTCACGCATAAGCAGCCTGCTTTGCGGATCGAGGCCGGCCTCGGGTTCATCCAGAATGAGAACCGCCGGATCATGAACCAAGGCGAGTGCGATGTTTAACCTTCGTTTCATCCCGCCTGAAAGCCTCCGTGCCTGCTTACCGGAGTGAGGGGCCAGTCCGAGCTGATCCAGAAGGCTGATGCTTCTCGACTTTGCTATTTTTCGCGGCAGGTTATACATTTCTCCGGTAAAAACCATCTGCTCGAGACAGGTTAGCCGTTCCCAATGGACATTCTCCTGCGGGCACACTCCCAGTAATGATTTGCCATCAGGAAAATGATGAAGGGTTTGACCATTGTACAGCACTTCACCTTCATCGGGTTTCAGCAATCCGCAGAACATCCGGATTGCGGTGGTTTTACCGGCCCCGTTGGGGCCCAGGAAGCCGAGAATCTCGCCCGGATTCACTTCCAGGTTAATATGATCCACGGCTACCTGTTCTCCGAAACGCTTAGTCAGATTGACAGCCTCAATTTTTATCGGAATCATCATGAAATCAGAATAGATGACCGAAAGTAACGATATTCCCGAAAACAACAGGCATCGGTTATCAGTTGTCGGTTGTCAGGTGCAGGTTGCAGGTTGCAGGTCGACCATCATCCCCATCACCACTACCTGCTGATACAAATTTTAGCAAATTGAGATGCTCCGCCCGAAGTTACCCTGACCAGATAAATTCCGGGTGCCAGGTTCATGACATTTACTTTCCATCGGCCCTGACCTTCATCTGCTAAATCCGGCTGAATCATTCTTCCGGAGAAATCGAATATTCGGATATCCGGTGTGTCAGTTTGTGCTGGTATTTCTATATATACCATCTGATCAGCCGGATTCGGGTAAACAAGAATTTCCTGGTTTATTGGAAAGCTTTCAGTTTTAAGTGATCCTGAAGCCTTGATCTCAATGTTATCCACATGAAAAAGCGGCTGGCCGTCGCTCGGCCAGTTTGGACCGGGTGCCGATGCAAATTCGATTTCACCCACGTGCACAATCTTCCCGGTGAAAACCCAGGTAATAGGGATGTCAGTGTTTCCCACTTTAACCCAGATCTCATTTCCTTTACAATACAAGTTAATCTGCAACGGGAACCACTCGGAAGTCCGGAAAGGGACCTCCGATCTTAATTGATTGTTAATCAATATATCACATCTTTCATTTGATTTGAAATACAGCTCAAGATTAGCACCGTTGATGTCATTTAAACGCACAGATGCTATACATCCGTCGTCGATCAATAACTGCATGGAGATATATAAAACCGACTGATACAAGTGGCTCATGGGTAACCTCAGATCGGACGCATTGGTAAGCTTCAGGGATTGCTTTCCTTCGGATCTCCTGTACGGATCGATCCGGCCATCTGTAGTTGTTGTTGATCCATTGGTTGCTTTGATCCAGCAGTCCGACAGTTCCGAAAAGAAAGCAAAAGGGGGATAGCTTTCAAAATCTTCCTTAAAAGGCAGTGTAAATGGCTGAAAAGTAATAAAGTTGAATAACCCGCTTAAAAATGAGGTGTCGGGTAAAACAGTCCGGACCCGCCAGAAATAGCGCTGTCCGGGAGTAATATTAACCTGATAATAGGTTGCTGCAACATGGCCTGCCAAAGTAAGGCTGTCCGGGGAAAGGCCCGTATATACTTCGTAATAACTATTAACCGGGAGTTGATCGGTTAGCCAGGAAAGCTCTGCGGTTTGTCCTGTTAAACTGTGATTTCGTAGTGGTTGAGGGTTACCTGGACTAAACTCCTGTGGATAATCCGGCAATAAGAGAGTATCGATTACAGTTTGAAGAGAAGGTGCAAATTCCCCAACGGATTCGACCGATAAGGGGTTACCGGTCAGATCGAGATATTGGATATTGCTACTATTGGTATGGTTGAATATCGGGTAAATATCGGACAACTGATTGTATGACAAGTCAATGTGTTTGAGAAGAGGGTTGGCCGGCAGATCATTCAGGAGGTTAAACCGGTTATTCGACAGATCGAGGTACTCCAATGCCTGAAGGCTCCCTTCCCAGAAATCCTGAATGAAGTTATCCGCTAAATCAAGGCTGGTTAATCCTGGTGCAAAATCTTTCAGAAGACTAATGTTACGCACCTTGTTGCCATTCAATGAAAGCTTCGTTAGGTTTGGCATAGGAACGCCGATCCAAAGGCTGTCGATGGCATTGTTTCCAAGATTCAACTCTTTGATGTATTTGAAATTCAGTCCGGTTATAAATCTTTTTATCTGATTGTCAGCTAGATTTATCCTTTGTATGTTCGGGATATATTCCAGGAAGAAAAGCTCATTAATCTGGTTCCGGCTGATATTCAATTCATGCAGTTCCGGTAGCTTGTCGGTTAAACGAATTCGCTGTAACTGGTTTCGCGACAGATCAATGTATTCGAGATTATTCATATTCTGGATGAAACCTGCATAGGACAAATTGCATCCGCTAAGAGTTAATTGCTTTATTGATAGTAAGTTGCTAAATATCTGGGTATTAGAAACCGACAGGTCGTATAATTGGAGACTAAGCAAGCCGGTTAATCCGAGGAGGAAGTCGAAGTTACTGGCCGGACAGCGGGTCAGATCGAGATGGATCAACCGGTCGTTATGAGTTAATAATTTCAGCGTATTTGAATCAATATTCTTAAGATCAAGCCATTTCAAACGTTTTAGCAGGGAAACTGGTCCGAGGTTCAAGCTGGCAGGTTCATCAGGCACAATAGTAAGTACTTGGATATTATGGCAATATTCCAATCCTGCAAGGGAACTCAATGGCTGCTTTATCTCCAGTTTTTGGAGTTTAAGGAGCTGGTTAATCGTTGGAGAATCATTGACCGGTGTGACATTTTCGCGTATAAGCTCTTCCCGGATGGCCATTTTCAAAGCAATATCCGGAATATCGATCGGATCACCTTCAATGGGCAGTTGGATCGGACCTATCCATGGTGATTCACCCTGCGGATAGATAGCCGTCACCATCAACTCATGATTCCCGGCAGGGAAATAGGAGGTATTGAATACAGTTTTACTGGTTTCAAAGTAAGTGGTATCATTCAGATAAATACGGTAAAGAACAGGATCAATATTAGCCAGGCGATGTTTTTCCCATTTTAACAATTTTTGTCCGCTTAGGTTATCCAGGGTGAGGTTGGAGGGAGGCAGGTTGTTTGAATAGGGTTTGAGGTTGAAGATGGCTTCACTGGGAGTAATTGTAAGTATTCCATTAAGAGGATAATAGCCATCTGCATAACCATACCACCCCAGATTGAAATGGAACATTCCCTCTGAATCAATGCCATCGCAAACGAATGAATGACCCGATCCGGAAACATAAACCGGTTGAAAATCTGCGATATTCTGATAGAAATTTTTGATCCAAACCTCAGGAGTTGTTGTGCCGCGGATCATCCTGATGGCAGAAAAATACTTCAACTTTTTAAATCCATCATAAACATTAAAGTTTGAGGTGCTTGAACCCGATGGGCCATAGCCCATGCGGGTGAGTACCCCTAAGCCGAACAAAAACTCAGACACTTCGGTATCGATTGTGATTGGCCGGTTTTCCATCCGGTTCCAATCATAATTACCAATAGTTGCGGTGAGCGTTCCATAACGATAATCTTCATTAACCACCGTCAGCTGGAAATCATTGAATTTTCCGAAATAGCGGATTATCTGGCCCATGGCTACCGCAGCACAACCAACATATACATGATTATCGGGGCCATTGGGATTCTCAGGGCAGTAATAATTGAAGTATCCCTCCTGACTCCAGGTGGTTCGGATCAGAGGACCGATCGGGTTGTATTTGGTTTTCAGCCGTCCGGGATTGAAATCTGTTTCCGGACACACGGAAAGTGATTCAACGAAGGTTAAAGCAGGGTCAGGAATCTTATTATTCCTGGTGAACCGGTTCCGGGTCGAATAACCAACAATCCGGCAAGTGTCTGACTCCTTAACCAGCACAAAACCTTCCGGATTCTGGCACTCAAAAATCCAGATATTACCATGCCGGATGGGCTCATCGAAGCGGAAGTCCGTATACATTCGGTTTTCAAGCAATTTTTTATAAAAGAATTGCTCAGCTGTTTTTTGGGGACGCGACTGACCAAGCGCCAGGGAACAGCAGCATAGGGAAAGACAAAGGACCATGATAAACCGTATCCTGTTCATGGTCGGAAATTTGGAATTATAGTACCAAGGTAGGTATTATTTCGAAATAATGAATTGTCAATGCGGGCCTCAGTGCAGCGTGAAAAGGTTCCCGCCTTCGCGGGAATGACAGCGCTCTTGCCGGATTTGCTATCTTTACTGTTTAACTGGCTAAAACCAGATATTGTCCATGAATCTGAAAGCGTTCTATTATTTGAAAAATTACTTGAATCTCCAACTTCGGAATTCAGAATTCTCAATTCGAATCTCTAACTTCTAACCTACTAATCTCAAGCCTCTTATGTCTCTAACCACTTCCAACCCCTTTCCCCTGGGCTCAAAAGCACCGGATTTCGTGCTGCCGGATACCGTCTCAGGCAAGATGCTGTCTTTAAAAGACCTCAAATCGGATAAAGCCACGGTCATCATGTTCATCTGCAACCATTGTCCTTACGTAAAGCACGTGAATAAAGGATTGGTGGCACTGGCCAATAAGTATATCAAAAAGGGAGTCTCCTTTATCGGAATAAATAGCAATGATGCCAGGCGGTATCCGGATGATTCCCCGGAGCAGATGACGGTGGTTGCCAGGAAGAACTATTATCCGTTTCCTTACTTGTTTGACGAAACGCAGGAGGTAGCCAAAGCTTATGATGCCGCCTGTACGCCTGAATTCTATATGTTCGATAAGGATATGTCACTCGTCTACCATGGCCAGATGGATGACTCAAGGCCATCAACCAACATTCCGGTAACCGGTGAGGATCTCGCACTGGCGCTCGACCTAACATTAGCTGGCAAACCTATTCAAGGCATACAAAAGCCGGGCATAGGTTGTGGCATTAAATGGCTGTAGTTTGTTTCATTACAGATTTGGATAGCAGATGGATCACCTGGTAGCCTCTGCATAAATCTTTACCCGTTCTGCTTTGATATTCAAGCTGAAAGGAATCCTTTTCCCCCATATGTCAGCACGCATGCGTGGCTTAATTTCAGTTGGTTGGCTGGTAATATATTGAGTGGATGTACTGAGTATCACACGCTGGAGGTACCCCTGAGAACGAATCGTAAGCAGAGCGCCATTAACTGACCTGATTTCTCCCTGCAATAAAGGCAAATCTCCCGGATAATATTGGTTTTCAGTTGGTTTGATCAATATATAAATATCAAAGGATTCGTTTGAACTGATTTTTTCGGCCGTTTCAGGTATCGGAAATTCGGCAAATTGCCCGGATCCCTGATGGCTAGGGTAATTGTTACCGGCTTTCTGGCGCAGCAAATAGATATGGGGATATTTCTCCCAATCTTCCGGTCGCAAACAATATTCCTTGCCTGTGCGGCATCTCATTACCCAGCCGGTCCACCATTCCAGGCCATGACGTGCGACGATGAGATCATCCGGATTAATGCTGATACCACTTTTTAATTGTTTTAAATCAGCATACGATTCGGAACTGATAGCAGGATTGCGCTTCCCGTTTATTCCAACCACAGTTGAGAAGAGGGTGAGAACGAAAAGAACGGTAGAGAGAAGGATTCTGAGGAATTTGTTAGTCAATGATTTATACGCGTAGATAAATACAAATGAAATCGGCAGGAAGGCCATCAGGTAATACCGGAGTGCCCATTCAATTCCGATCAGGGGAGACGAAAGGAGAAGGCTCAAGGCACATAGGCTCAAGGCAAAAGAGAGATCGGAGGAGGAAAGGTTCTTGCGGTTAATCAGGATGATAATAAATCCAGCTATCGAAAAGATATTGATTATTAAAAAGTTGTGAAAGAGAAATCCGTAGTAAACCTGTTGCCCCGATAGTAAAACGAAAAGATAAGGCGATTCAAAGATCCGAAGCGGGTTCAGGTAAAATGAAATAACCCGGTGCAATCGGTCGGGATCTTTGGCCAAAATGGCAAAACTAATCAGGATTAATCCGGCAAATACCGATAAAACGATCATGATGGTTTTCATCCGGATTCGTTTTGCTGATCGGACCAGATAGATTATTCCATAAATCAGGGTAAACAGAAATGCAACGGCAAAGCAGCCGATGTGGGTAAAGGCGATCAGGGTCAGAAAAATCAGGCTGATCAATATATATTTACGTTTGTTTTCCGCGGTGATCCTGCTTAAAGAAAATAGATAACAGGCCACCCAAAGCAAACCTGCTGCATTCTTTTGCATTTCTGAAGTGAGGATCATCAGGAAGGATAGATACAGAACGCTGAAACCAGTAATCAGAAGTATAAAAACTCCGGATTTAGGCTGGGCTTTAAGATGATACCGTGCGACAAGAAATACCGGGAGGCAGGTCAACGGGGGAATAAACGAATCCAATAACCGGGAAGCCAGAAGAACAGCCTGATCGATATTCATTCCGGAGAAAAATTTGATAATCAGGCTTATAAGTGCCTGGATCCAATAGACCAGCGGTGCATCAGGATATCTTATGGAACCGTATTCCAAAAGGTTGCGCACGAGAAGGGGGTAGTACCCGCCATTGATTCCCGGGATCATTTCGGATGAGAAGTTGATTCGGGTGCGAATGAGGCCGGCAAGCAGGATAAAAAAGAGGACTGGAAGATAGGAGTTAATGTGGGAATTAGAATTTTTCATCTTATTTCCATCGGATTGTATTTTTTCGTATTTTCGTCAAAACAAACATAAACCAAACCATGAAAACAAAAATACTTAAATCGTGGCCAGTGTTGCTCCTGCCTCTTCTTATTTTAGGTTGCAGCAAATACAGCGGAAGTTATACGAATTTGAGCGATTATTCAGGTTATGGGAACGGTGCCCGTAAATTTGCAGTAACGGTTTGGACCAATTCGGAGAGCAATATTAATGTGTTTATCAATGGTGAGCAGGTTGGCATTGTATCCCAAAAATACGATCAGGCTCCCGAATGCGGTTCTGCAGGTTGCGTTTACTACGACACTGAAGATGGTGGAATAAAGATTTCAATCCGTGGTGAATCGGTTGATGGAAAGGTAAAATGGGAAGAGAAATCACTCCGCCTCAACCGCGACTGCCGCAAAGTTCAGTTCATCAAAAATAGCGATGGCACTCCTGACATTTTAATGAATTAGACTGCCTCGCCTTGCCTGGAATCCCCAGACTGAAGTCTGGGGTTAATGAAGAGCCAGTCCGAGCAACAAGGGCGACCCTAAGGGTCCGCCTCTACCTGAATCTTCAACTTCAGAATTCAAAATTCTAAATTCAGATCTCTAACTTTCCACTTTCGGCAACCACCCTGTCACCCCGGCGAAGGCCGGGGCCCCATCGCTTACAACGAATGCTCGCCTTGTCATTCCCGCCAGACGGGATTCGTTTTTTTGCATGAACCCGATAACCGATTCCCGGTCGAGCTGGGCAACATCCTCACGGGTGAGGGCCTTCATCACCTGTTTATCCCGACCGATCACTTCATAGGCAATTTGTTGGCATTCAAGGATATTGGTTTCCACCAGGGCTACCCCTACGGCCCGACCGCCCTGCTTGATCTGCTTCCACGCTTTCCACACCTGTTCCCTGGTGATTCCGTTCGTCTTTGGTGTTAGTTCGAACATCATCCTGTTTTTCAGTTGTCCTACGTACTAAAAAAATATCGCATTCCTGCCGACGAACCGGTTGTACTCCTTACCAATTATGCAAACGAGTACAACTGGTTTTCCGGATCCGACCGGAGCGGTAAGCTGAACATGTTTGGACAAACCGATTTGTGGGAGTTGAACAACCCTGTCATTCAGTCCTAATAGCCGGTAGCAATACCTCAAACCATACACGGCAAACTTAAAATCACTCAGGGAAGGTGTTTTGCTCTGCCGCGCAAGACCGGCGAGATATTTATTAAGAGCACCTCTAAAAACCTATTGTTAACATAACCATCAGATTGTTAATAACTTAACTGTGTTTACATGGTTGAATATTTTACATTTGCTTTATAAAAGAGTAAGCCATGAAAAACATAAACCCTCTCGGACTTTTTGACGATCATTTTTTATTGGAAACTCTTAGTAAACTTGGAAATCCTCTGCTAAAACTGAGTGAGTATATTGACTGGAATATATTTGAAGCGCCTTTAGATCAGGCTTTTAGAAATGACACAAAAGATTTATTAAAAGGAGGAAGACCTCCATTCAGTAAGTTGCTGTTGTTCAAAGCCCTCATCATACAAAGCTTGTATAATCTTTCAGATGATCAACTGGAATTTCAGATTGTTGGCCGGGCAAGTTTCAAACGTTTTCTCGGATTGAAGAAAAGCGATAAAGTTCCGGATAGTCGTACTTTTTGGTTTTTCCGTGAGCAACTTATTGAAAAAGAAGTTATCCTGGGCTTATTCAGGTGTTTCAATGAAACCCTTGATGCGGCAGGCGTATTTGCAAACGAAGGCAAAATGGTTGATGCCAGTTTTGTGGAAGCCCCGCGCCAACGCAATACACGGGAAGAGAACAAGCACATTAAAGAAACCGGCACGGCTCCGCAGGAATGGAAAGTGAAGCCTCATAAGCTGGCTCAAAAGGATGTGGATGCCCGATGGACTAAAAAGAACAACACTGTTTTTTATGGATATAAAAACCATATAAAAGCGGACACCAAGACGAAACTCATTGAGGAATACACTGTTACAGATGCCTCTGTACATGATTCGCAACCTATAGAGCAATTGCTGACTTAGAAAGACAAGGGTCTGCCACTTTATGCTGACAGCGCTTATACCGGTGAAGAGCAGGAGAAAATATACAAAAACAAGCCATTAACCGAAACGCAAAAAGCCCGAAATAAAGAGAAATCGAGCATACGTGTAAGGGTCGAACACGTGTTCGGCTTTGTAGAAAACAGCTTTGTAAGTATCTGATAATTAATTTAATATAAAATAGTGGGGGGGGGGGTAAAATTAGGTTTTTAGAAAACCGTCTGTTACATTTATGCTGAAAACGGCATCAAAAAAAATAGTTTTTAGAGGTGCCCTTTGGCTGGTTTTATGGGTACCCGGGTCGTTTTACTGCTAATTGGAAACTGGAACCAACTGTTGTAAATGGCAAACCCGTCATTTCAGCCGGCGCTCAACTCACGGCTTGTCTTTCGCTCTTGCGTCTCTATGAGATAACGGGCAAGGAGATGTACCGGAAACGAGGGGTTGAACTGGCTGAACGGCTTTATGCAGCGTGGGATTCCACGCATGGA
>JBBAAF010000131.1:0-10766 GCA_041658425.1 Bacteroidales bacterium
ACACCAAACTCAAATATTATCCGGGCTGGGATAATCTCTGGCCGGTTGATCAGGATCCGGATATCGTGGTGTGTTTCGAGAAGTTACCAATCAAGCTGATGTTTTGGAGAGGAACACGGTATAGTCCATCATGGGTTTCGGAGAATGAGAATTGGATGACCGATCAGAGTGTGGAAGCCTGGGAGGATAGTTCCAATGACCGTGAGGGGTGCTTTGAGCACATGCAGGACAGGCATTGCCGGTTTTCTCATGTCAGGATCATCGAAAATACAGACGCCCGGGTTGTGGTACATTGGAGATATGCCCCTGTCAGCTCCAGTGATCATACCTGGAGGATTGATCCCAAAACAGGCTGGGAATGCTGGGTTGATGAGTATTACTATATCTATCCTGATGGAACAGCCATACGGAAGGTATCGTGGAAAAAGGGAACGCTGGGCTTTACGAGGCAATTCCAGGAAACCCTGGCTTTGCTGCATCCGGGACAGAAAGTTTCCGATCTGCTTGAAATAGATTATGCCACCACGGCTGATTATGAGGGAAAACTGGGCAAAGGATCGTTTGTTGAAAATCCGAATGTCGCCCCCTTTGGTCCT
This sequence comes from Bacteroidales bacterium, assembly GCA_041658425.1. Taxonomy (GTDB): domain Bacteria; phylum Bacteroidota; class Bacteroidia; order Bacteroidales; family UBA12481; genus UBA12481. The sequence goes on from JBBAAF010000131.1 coordinate 597, forward strand.
TTCGATTGGAGTCAAAAATATCCTTTCACCATTCAGCAGTACAATTTCAAATCCGAGAACAAGCCATTTATCTGTTTTGAACCGGGTAATGAGATGTATATCAGGTACGAAGGTCTTGATGGCTATGACAAGGCAGAGGGGTGCAATCATTTCCCGGTGGGACAGGTACGCTGCGACGGGAGAACCACGCGTACATCCGATAAACCCTCCCATTGCTCGAGTTTCCCTATATCCGATCCGGTTGTTCACGAAACTGCTGACAGGGAATATTGGAACGCGGTATATGGTATGAATACCATGAACATCAATGAATTGACCCGGTTCGGAAGATCGTGGGCCTATTCTCCAGTGCTTACTATTCAAAGTACCGGCTTTAAATCGAACGGTTATGATAGAACCGAGCGTTGTTATCAGATTGAAAATCTGGCTGATCAATCAAAATCCATCGAGTTTACCCTGGATGGAACAAAACAATCACCGATCATGAATCCAGCGATTTACATAAAGAACTGGAACGCTGATGGCGCAAAGGTTTTGGTGAACGGCAACCCTATAAAGGATTGCAGAATTGGAGTTAACCATGAACTGCGCGGGACCGATCTGGTTGTTTTTTTAACGATGAGCAGTGATAATAAGGTTAACGTTAGGGTTTTGCCGGAGTAATTATCCGCCATTTTCACTCTCTTTCTGTGCCTGATCTGCCGCTGCCGAGGACGCTATTGTTACCGAACAGAACGTGAGCGCAGCGATACCGTTTTCACCCCACAGGAGATTATCCTGGCTCCACGATTTACTATCCAGATAGGTGATCTTTTGTGCCGTTGAAGGGATTTTCAGTTTGAGTTTGAGTACGATCACTTTTCCTGACACGCTGCCCGAGGTTATTTTACCATTTTCTTCATCGAGGTAAAACTGATTGATCAATGAATCTGCCCAGACCACTGGCTGGTCAAACTCAAGGGCTATTTCATCATGACCAGGGCTGGTATAGTATGCTTTTTTCAGATCCGGAGGGGTGATGGATTTGTTAAAAACCTTACCGTAGTTATCTCTCTCCACCAGTGGGCCGATAAGATGAGCAAATTCAGCGTAGCCTTCAGGCGGGAAATGGCAGCCTCCGGGAGGTTTAATACCCAGCGTTGACATGATGCTCATATTAGAGAAATATCGCGGCAGGGTTCTCTGCATTTCCCGGAGAACATTATCTGAGCCGTTCTCAGTCATAGCACAAGATCTTGGCCAGATCTGAAAAATATAATAGTGCTGAATATTAGGGTAATCCTGTTTCCAGGCAGCCGACATATCGATGAAGTATTGCTGGTAAGTCTCCCAGCCAAAACGACCGCTCGGGCCAGCCGCACTCTGATCGTTTTCGCCTTGATGCCAGAAAACCCCGCGAATACCATACGTCAGGCCTGCCTGCTGAACCCGCCATAGAAGCCGACCGTAAATCGTGTTTTTGTCTATCGTATTAGCTTCATTTCGCTGGTGCACATCGATTCGGCTTCCGCCAACTGAGCCATTTATGATGCAGACCGGCATCATTTGGTTTTCCACTAATTGTTTGGCCAGTTCTACCCCCCAATATCCAATCTGAAGCTTTGCTCCCTGATTATCATAGGAAACCGCATTGCCCCATAGCTTCAACCGGGATTTTTCCGGATCGGTATCCGCACAGCCATAACTCCTGACCCAGTCGCTGGTATATGGATTGACCGCTTTACCATAATCATTTGCCTCCGCATTAGATTGCCCATCAATGATATAAGCATCGCCACACACAATATTTGCCACAGTATTCAGCACCTCATCCCTGCCTCGTTTAATAGACCCAAACTCAACCTTGTATTTAATAAGCCCTGCTTTAAGCTTTACGGTAAAGGCATATTTTTTATCAGAGGGCACTTTTTGACTCTCGGTTTTAGACAGCTTACCATCAGTATAAATCCTAAGGAAAACAGAATCAGCCGGTTTCGTCAAGGATCCATTATAATAAAGCGTGCCTTCGTTGTTATCGTCTCGGGCATAAAACTGATTGTCACCGGGTTTTTCGTCCTTCCCCGGAATCCTTTGAACCCAGGGATCACTCTTCGGCTCAGTCACCAGGATAGACGCAATGGCGGCAACCTCTGCACCACCGTTATTGAGAGCCAACCTGACGGTTATCCTGCCGCTGCATTGCGATCGCTTTAGTAGTAATTTACCGGGGACAATCTCCTTGATCACAGCGCCACCGGAGACGAGCCAATTGTAATTCAAGTCTCCACCACCTTTGGCCTTCATCGCATCGGGATTGCTGATCGCCGGCACAACTTCGATGGTGTTCCGGCCATTCCATGTTGCGGGTGCCTTAAGGGTAAACACCGGTTCGGGAATCGCTTCCCGAATCGTCACGGCAATGTCCCTGGTCTTAATCTCATTGGTATACACCGCTTTGAACTGCAGGACAAATGCCTGATCCGACACAACACGTCCTGCATCGAGGGTATATGATAGTTGGTCCACGGCAACAACTGTCTCCGCGTCATCTCTCTTGAGAACCCAATAAACCTTCTGGGCGCCCCCGGCATTGGCTGAAATGGTAGCACTCTTTCCCTCCGGCAGGGTTATCTGATCTTGTGAAACCGAAAAAGCGCTTTCTGAAGGTACCAACGGCCCGACGAGTGTTTGCAAGGGTTTCTGGTTTTCATACTGGAGTTTGATCCAATCTGCGGAACGTACCACTTTAGAAATTCTCACTTCGTCGATATTACCGGTAAAGTTGTATTCATTCATCCAGCCACCAATCCACATCTTCGCAGGATTCCTGATGGATAGCAGAGTTTTTGTGGATTGAGAGATACCATCAAGCAAACCATTCACATATACCCTTGAATCGCCGTTCTGATAGGTGTGCACCAAATGAACCCATTGTGACATTGGCAGTTTGCTGCTTCCCGTAACAGTTGCATTGGACCAGTAACAGTCCATGCGGATATGCGGCGGGCTGGCGAATTGCATAATCACTTTTCCAGCTTTCTCCTCATTGCCCCATCCGATAATGATGGAATTCGGCTTATCGGCTTTCACCCAGGCTTCGGTGGTGATTGGGTTTGCCCCGGTTGGATAGGTCTGGATGTTCTCTCCGCAACTGATCCCCTGCCCTTCCTCAAAATGCTTTGCCTGGCCTATCATTCCACGCATTGCCGTTGTTCCTATATTTTTAGAAATTACTGTACCGACTTCATCTTTTAATGGATCATTCATGTGTAAAACGGTGAGGTATCCATTGGATTCATTGAATACAGCCTTTCCGCCGGATTCACTTTTCGCGCCAGCTTGACCCCAAAACATTTTGATTTCCTGGCGGGCATTACCTTTGATATTGGGTATTCTCACCCAGATACTTGCAGTTCCCGTTGCCCGGTCCCATTCCTCAATCTGGAAGGCAAGAGGTACTCCCGCCTTGTTTGAAAAACGGATATCGTCTCCCCTGGGTTTCGCCTGACTGAAATTGAAAAAGTCTTTATCGAGCCTTACCAGCAATGGGAAATCATTCTCCGATGCTGACGCCGGTAAATCAGCGCCTTCAGGTGTCGTAAGGATATATATCGAACCAGAATATTTCCAATTCTGATATGGGGACGAGGTCAAGTTGGAATATCCAGAAGCGAGATGGCCCCAAAAAATCAAGGTTATGGTAACAACTAAACTTATCCTTTTGACCATTTTCATGCTTTAGTCCGCTCTCATTTTTACTGATTAAAAACTATAAATCTAACGAATACCGATAAAACATATCTTTCGGACATGAATAGGGTATTGTTTTATTTATTATCGTGCATTTTTGTTTTTCATTTCAGCCTTGTTTGCCTCCCTGGTCAGGACATCAGGAAGAAATCACCAATTATTCAGCCCTATCCGTATGTCAGTTCCGGGAAATTCACAGGTCCGGCGATACCTGAGTCATCAGATCCGCTTGTCAATTATCAGTGGCCTAATCCCATTGCATCCAACGGATTGGAGATTTATTTGTTAAAACCCGAATCAATCGATACTGATCAGCCGACATCCTTCAGAAACCTTCAATCTTTGGCTGGAAACAGTCCTGACGTTTTGGTTCAGGGCACCGGCTCCATCAGATTAGATTTCGGTCTTGAAAGTGGTGCCTGGGTGGAATTTGACAGTCCCGATTGCCCGGGCGGGGTTGAGATGAGCATCAGCGAATACAATGAACCCGGTGTCGAAAAAACGGCAGATCCGGTTAAATATGGCAATACGTACCGTCTTGAATTAAATAAGGAACTTTATGAAGGGGTGCGTTTCGCCTGGATACATATAAAAACTTTTGATTATCAATGGCATATAACCGGCATCCGGGCCGTTTGCCAGGTCAAACCGACCAATTACAAAGGAAGCTTTTCCTGCAATGACCCAATGCTCACCAAGATCTGGTACATGTCGGCCTATAGCGTGAAAGCATCATTATGCAAGGATTATTTTGGTGCTATACTCATGGACCGCGGCGACAGGATGTCATGGACGGGTGATGCCCACACTTCTCAGGCTGCTGCGCTTGTTGCTTTTGGTAATTTTGATTTTATCAGGAAAAACATCGACAACACCTCGGAACAAAGTAACGGGATCAGGAGCTATTCGCTTTATTGGGTGCTGAGTTTAATTGATTACTACAATTATACCGGAGATACTGCTACCCTAAACAGATATATCTATAACGCCTGCAAGAAACTCGATCAGGCTTATACGGTTTTTGGAACCAATCCGGGTCTTCGCTTTTACGGCTGGGATGAACGTCTTTGTGCCGGATTTGAGATCTGGTTCAAAGAGAGTCAGGAAGCACAGAATGCATATAAAATGCTATCGATCAGGGCATGGCAGGACTTTGCGACGGCCATGGGTAAATATGGCCGGACGGACCTGAAGGGAAAATACGAAAAGTATGCAGCGGAGAAATTGTCTGATCTTAGGCGAAATGAATTCTGGTATTCCGGTTTCGGTCTGCATGCAGCGGCTGATGCGGTGAATACGGGACTTCTAAACAATTCTGAGCAAAAATCATTGTTTGAAAAATTGTTCCTCGATCGGGTTAACCGGGTTTCACTTTCTCCATTCAACCAGTACTTTATCATCCAGGCCATGGCCCGTTTGCAAAAGTATGATGATGCTTTAAGCACTGTCAGGGATTTGTGGGGTGGTATGATAAACTACGGAGGTACAACAACTTTCGAGGTTTTCCGGCCATCCTGGAACCAGGTTATCAGCCCGAATGATGCTGTTCCGAACACCCAGAGCGGGATAACCAGCTTATGCCATCCCTGGGGTGCAGGGCCTGTTAAATGGCTCAATGAAGAGGTGTTGGGCATCGTTCCGACTTTCCCCGGCTTTAAAACCTGGGATGTCGTTCCCCATCCGGGCAGAACATTGACCCGGGTATCAGGAAAAACACCTACACCTTATGGTCCCATCTCTGCAAGTTTTGATTTTTCTTCAGGTCTCTGCAAAGTTACCTCCCCGAAAGAAACCATCGGCAGAATCGGCATTCCAAAAGTGGAGAAAACAATCAAACAAATATCGATCAACGGAAAGCTTGCCTGGGATGGCACTTATCACTCTGTATCAGGAATAACCGGAGCGAATGAAGAGCAGGAATTTGTTTATTTTACTGATGTTAAACCTGGCACTTACGATATATCGATATCGTATATGGGCACTACTCCGGCCTATAACGAACCGCCCGAACAATATGATGCACAGTTTATTAAACACGATACGACAACAAGCGGGAACTGGGGCGGCATTTACGGGAAAGATGGATATATCCTTTGCAACTACAAAGGTGAAGGCCTCGATAAGCAGACATTACCTTTATATGTAACATCGGTTGACTATTTCAGGGCCTTCCCGAAAAACGGATTGCCTGATCCGACCCTTTGGGCATCCGGAGTTTTAGATAACCGCGCGTTAGCAGGCGATCCGGGCAACCCATTTCCACGAAATGCGACCAGTTATTCCAATACAGATCAAACCATGTCTGTAACGATCAATATTGATGGCACAAAAGGTTATCAAATAGCACTTTACTTTGTGGATTGGGAGAAACGGGGCAGCAGACAAGTCGTGGAGATGTTTGACGCCGCCACGCTCAACCTGATCGCACCGGTACAGATCGTGAATAACTATAGCAGTGGCAGATACCTGGTCTACGCGTATAACAAATCGGTGAAATTCAGAATCGATAAGGTCCGCGGAGAGATTGTATCGTTAAGCGGGATTTTTTTTGACCCGAAGATGATTCCTTAGGTTGATAAAATTCACCTGATCATGGATATAGCTTCAATCGCAGCCTTTCCAACCACATTCCGGTAAGATTTTCTTCCTTCAGCTATTTTCAGGAACGCAAGCTGCTTTTTTCCACCGCATTTCCCGATCGACCGGAGAGCTTCTGCCTGGACAACATAACTATTATCAGCCTCGTATACTTCCTTAAAGAGTTTTAGGAGGGAAGGGCTCTTCTGGTCCCCGAGAATGCGAATCGCGGATTGCCTGACCTTTGAGTTCTCATCCCTGGCGGTCCCTTTGATCAGATCTAAGTAATTCTTGCCGGAATATTTGGCAAGGTTAACAAGAGCCGCCTGACGCACAGCCCAGAAGGAATCACTTGCGGCCCGTTTTGACCATTCCTCAATGGCTGACGGATCTCCGCTAAAAGATTTCAACTCATCAACAGCCGACAGCCGGCCAATCATATCATCATTTTCAGCCTGATAAACTAATTCCTTCAATGTTTTTCTGAAGGTGACTTCCTTCAGCAGATAATTTCCCTCATCAAACCTGATCAGAAGCGGTTCAGAATCAAATACAAATTCGAAGGATTCCATTTTATTTTTCAGCCACACCTCCTTAACAATTTTCTTATCCGCAAAGGAAAATCCCAGGTTAACCGGAATAGTATAGATAGGCACGCCAGGCAAGGAGTCCTGCTTTTGTATAACATTAACTTTTAATGTTTTGCTCGCCCCGTCCCACGACTTGGTTACCTCTAAAACCGCATGGCCCGGACTGAAAACGTACTGATCAAAGAACCAGTCCATGTTCTTGCCGCTTACCTCCTTGACTGTCTTCATTAAGTCATGGGTATCAACAGGTTTGAATTCATTTTGATGTAAAAAAGTGCTTAGTGTCCGGAAGAAGGTATCATCACCAAGTATATACCGTAACAGGTGCAAAACATTGGCCCCTTTCGGATAGGTATGGCTGTCGAAATTATCTCCTGGATCGTTATACCGGGTGAACACGATCGGCCTGATATACCGGTTATGAGCCTCGTTGAGATACTGGTTTTTCTTTCCCAGCAAATCATAGGCACCTGCATCTTCTCCATATTCATTGCGGGTATACAAATAATCGGAATAGGTTCCGAAACTTTCATTCAGCCAGGTGTGCTCCCAGCTTTGCAAAGTGATCAGGTCACCCCACCATTGATGAGCAATTTCATGGGCAATAACCCTTTCCCAGGAAAAATCCTGTTCTGCTTTCTTATCCATCACCACTCCTTCGCCCAAAAGGGTAGCGGTGGTGGCTTCGGCTCCACCTCCCATGTAGGGGGTAATTACCTGGTCGTACTTAGCCCAGGGATAGTCATAACCATATAACTTACTGAAGAAACTGATCATGTGGGGAGTCTTGCTAAAGGAGCTTCTTGCATCATCCGCATGCCAATGATATACCCAATAATTAACTGGCAGTGATCCCAGCGAATCCGCAATCACTTCATAATCTCCGATACTTAAATTGATGAGATAGGTTGAATGCGGCAGTTCCTGGCACCAATGCCAGGTCTTGGTTGCGGGTTGACGGTTGTCGGTTATCAGTTGTCGGTTGTCGGTAACACCTACCAGTCTGCCATTTGAGAGAACTTTATATTTCTCATCAACCCTTACAATCATTTCTGTGGTCACCTTATCATTAGGATAGTCATAGCAAGGGATCCATTGTCGGGCCTTATTCGGAAAACAATCGGATGACACGAGCCGGGGGTTAGTCGGCGATTCATCGATAAACCGCAAACCCAGGTTGGGCTTATCGAGAGTATATTTAACCGTAAACTGTATTGTATCTGTATGATTATACGAATGGTTTAACTCGATAAAAACCTGATTATCCTTCTGTTCAAACGAAAGTTTCTTGCCGTCCCGATTCATTATACTATTGACTACAAGGTATTCAGCATCCAGGACACACTTACTCAACCGGTCATTAAGCGGCGTCATAGTAACCTGATTTTCACCCATCAGAAGCTTTTTATCCAGATCAACATTCAGTGTGATCTTATAATGTATGGCATCGAAATCGCGCGACCGTTCAACCTGGATCGGACGCTGATACACATCAACCTTTTGTGAATAAGCGATTTGAGATATCAGGGCAACTAAAAAGATCAAATTTCTTGTTTTCATAACTAGTGTGAACTAATGTGTCAACTGTTGTAAATTTTAATGATCAGACATCCATTTTTCCATCTCTTTTACCGTCCTCGGCAAACCCGAAGAAAGCACTTCGCATCCGTCATTTGTTATGACGACTGTGTCTTCCAGCCTGACACCAATCTCAATATCCGGATACATCATATTGATATCGCAGGCAAATACAAATCCTTCCTGCAATATCTCGTTCGGACCGCGGAAAGTTCCCATACCATCATGAACCGCCATGCCGATGGAATGATTATACCCACCGTAACTGATCAAACCATTAAACCTGGTCTCTTCCGGATTATACCCGGTATCAACCAGGAATTTCTTAATATTCTGACCTACCTGTCCCAGGGTAATTCCTGGTTTATAGCTTTTTACGCATACCTCCCTGATCTGATTTGCCAGTTTATACAATTCTTTCTGCTTTGGAGTGAACTTACCGTTTGCCGGAAAAGAAGTTGAGAAATCCACATCATAATAATTGTAATCGGGCCCAGCATCGAGGACCACAAAATCACCATCCTTCAGGGTCCGGTTGTACCGGTGGTAATGACCATAGGGAATATTTTCGGCCGACATAATTATCGTATTGTACGCAAGTCCCTGTGCCCCCTCCTTTTTGCAGGTAAACTCAAAAAGATTGGCCAGGTTTGATTCTTTAACACCTACCCCGGTAGCCCTGATAAAAGCCAGATGAGCCTGCCTGCCTATTCTGCCGGCTTCACGCATAATATCGATTTCAGCTTTGGATTTGATTTTGCGCAGATCACTGATTTTGGCAGAGCAGTCCCTCACTTCGATCCCGGGAAATTTCTCATTCAACTTCTTCATAAACTGCAATTCACGGGTCAGGCGGCCGTCCCACTCATCCTTAGTTATCGAATTCTTCAGGCTCTGAGTCTTTTCAGCAGAAACCTCCCACTGGAGTTCCTCGGCATTAAAGGGAGTGTAAATGATACGGGTATTTTCAACTTTTGCTGCGAGGTATGAGGAGAAATTATAATAAGGCAGGATCCTTTCGATTCCGTTAAACCGCCCCGGATCTTTAACCAGATCAATTGAAATCCCTTCTCCCCTCGCGTCTTTGTCGCTTATAGTAAGGAAAAGCGTACTGGTTCTTTCCTTACCGTCCACCACCAAAATCAAATTCGGAATCTCCAATCCCGTGAAATACATCATGTTATTGAACTGATAAAAGGGACTATCGCCATCCGGCAACGAAGCACCACGAAGAATGGCAATTCCATCCGGGATCATATCCATTAGTTTTTCCCTGCGGGCAGTATATTCACTTTTTTCGAAGGTCAGTTGACCAAAGGCTGAAAAAACAATTGCATTCAGAAGGAAAATCAGGATAGCGGTTTTGTTTTTCATATAAAAATCTATTGTGACCTATTGTGCCTTTTGTGGTTTATTTATTGAACACCGCAATCTCAGCCAACCCGACATTGCTGGTTGTTGCTGACACCGTATTGACGAAAAAGGCCATCCAGGTAATGGTTTTACCTGGAAACGATAACTCTTTGCAGGAACGGGCATCATTAGGCAATTCGGAAACTTTGATTGTTAAGCCATCACTGAAAACCAGCATTCCCGATGTAATCTGATCTTTCAGGTTTGGGCGGTCGAACAGCCAGACCCTGGATACTTTCTCAGGTTGGTTCCAGCTCAGTCTGATCATTGCTGTGGTTTTTTC
>JBBAAF010000132.1:0-10683 GCA_041658425.1 Bacteroidales bacterium
TGTCTATAGGATAAAGCTACGGATTTTAATTGAATCAGCCTAATAATCAGTAACTTATGTTCCACGTGGAACGTATTTATTTATCAACCAAGTTATTAACAGTGCTCCGACTTTTCGGAGTGGACTCAAAACTGGATTTCGAATCTCTAAATTCCTACTTTCTTCAGCCCCCCTGTCATTTCCTCGGTTTGAACATATCCCCCGCCGTAAGTCCGCACCGCTTTTTCATTAACAGGCAATAATCCAGATCGCCCATATTGCTATCAGTATTATTGGTGCCGAAAGCGAATCTGACATCGTGTTTTTTGGCGAGCTTGATGAATTTTTCTGATGGGATCCGGTACCGGTTGTTGATCTCGATGGCAATATGATGTTTGACGGCGGCATCGATCACCTTCAGCATCCGTTCGCGGGTCCAGAGCTGGTCATATTCAGCTGCGATACATTCCGGCAAAAAGGTGGGATTCACATAGATATCGATCGGCTCGGTACTAAGAATCGTTTCAATCCGGCCGACCAGGTCCTCCATGAATTGCTGCTTATCGGGAACCGACACCTCCTCTTTGATCCAGAGCCTAACGCGCTTGCCGGATGCATCGGTATAGGTCATGGCATCGGTGAAAACATAATCGAACTTCGCGATAACCGCCGGAGAGAACATCGTCATCCATTCGCGTCCCTCTGCCTGCATGGCCAGCATAAACGGCGCACCCTTCATGGATTCAAGCCAGGCCAGCGCGGCACTGTCGGTCTGCGTGGGAAAACCGAGACCGCAATTCACCGCAATGCCGTATCGGATACCGGTCTGCTTCGAGTGTTCCACCGCCTTTTCAAAGGTGAAATCGCCTTTGAGGTGTACGTGGTAATCGACCAGCGGGAAATCGGACTGAACCTTCAAGCCTGAGCAGGAAATAAGCAGAGATAGAATGAATAGCGATGGTATTGTTTTCATAAAAAATTAACCACTTCCATAGGGGCACAAAACGGACAGTTCCTGAAAAGTCGAACCAGGCAATAAACAAAACAGAATCATCTCAATTACCTAAACATACTTTACAAGAGTAGATACTTTTATAAAACATAACAAATATTTTATATAAAATACAATAGAAATGTTATTTCGGATTCACTTCAATTTGAACCCGAAACAGCTAATTTTACCCCAAAATCTTACTAAATGAACAAACCTTTTCTGATAGTTGCAGTCGTCCTGAGCCTGACGGCTTTCGGGCTAACTGCACAGCCCGATAATGATCTCACCCGTTATGTGAATCCGCTTGCGGGGACATACAAGATGGGACACACGTTTCCCGGAGCCTCCGTGCCCTTTGGTTTCGTGCAGCTGAGTCCGGATACCGATACGGTCAGCTACGAGCTGAACGGGAAATACAACGGTGAGGTGTACCGCTACTGTGCCGGTTATCAGCACGATGATCCGACGATCGTGGGATTCAGCCACACCCATTTCAGCGGCACCGGCCATAGCGACCTGGGTGATTTCCTGGTCATGCCAACCCAGGGGTCCCTCAAACTGAACCCCGGCACTGATGACAAGCCGGGATCGGGCTACCGTTCGCGGTTCTCCCATGCCACCGAGAAGGCCGAACCGGCCTATTATTCCGTGATGCTCGACGATTACGGGATCAAAGCGGAGCTCACCGCTACCACCCGCGTGGGCATTCATAAATACACATTCCCGAAAGCCGGACCGGCGCATATCCTGCTCGACCTGATGTCAGGGATTTACAATTATCCGGAGAAAAATGTGTGGACCTTTGTCCGCGTCGAGAACGATATGCTGGTAACCGGCTACCGGCAGACCAATGGCTGGGCCCGCACACGGACGGTCTATTTCGCCATGACCTTCTCTAAACCCATCAGCCATTACGGTCAGCGCAAATATGACCAGTCGGTATACCGCGGCTTCTGGAGGAAGTTCGATGAAACCCAGGACTTCCCCGAGATGGCCGGCCGTCAGATCCGTACCTGGTTTGATTTCGACGTGACAGCAGGTGAAGCTGTACTGATGAAATTTGCCCTGTCACCCGTCAGCACCGAAGGAGCCGTTAAGAACCTCATCGCCGAGGCTCCCGGCTGGAATTTTGATGCCTACCGCAAACAGGGCCAGGATACCTGGAACCACGAATTGGGGAAGATTCAGGTGGAAATGATGAATGAAGAACAGAAACGGGTCTTTTACACTGCATTATATCATGCTTTCCTTAGTCCGGTAAACTTCATGGACGTGGACGGCATGTACCGGGGGCTGGATCAGAATGATCATCAGGCCAAAGGATTCACGAACTATTCCGTATTTTCCCTGTGGGACACCTATCGTGCCCTCCATCCACTCTTTAACATCATCCAGCCTAAACGCAACGCCGACATGGTCAAATCCATGATGGCGCATTACGACCAGAGCGTACACAAGATGCTGCCGGTGTGGTCGCATTATGGAAACGAGAACTGGTGCATGATCGGCTATCATGCCGTGCCGGTGCTGGTGGATACCTATATCAAGGGCAATCTCGATATGGATCCGGCCAAACTCCTGGAAGCCATGGTGAATACAGCCTCCTACGGAAAATACGATGGCCTCGGGTATTACATGATAATGGGCTATGTTCCTGAAGATAAGAACGGTTCATCAGTATCCAAGACACTCGAGTATGCCTACGACGACTGGTGTATCGCGGAATTTGCCAAAAAAATTGGCAATCAGGCAGTTTACGAACAGTTCAAAGCCCGGTCAGAGAATTACCGGAATGTATATGATCCGGCCATCAGGTATATGCGGCCAAAACTTTCGGACGGCAAATGGAAGCCGGAGTTCAACACCCTCAGCACCCACGACCAGGGTTTCATCGAGGGAAATGCCTGGAATTACAGTCTGTATGTGCCGCACCAGGTAGACAGGATGGTTCAGATGATGGGCGGACCGAAAATGTTTGTCAGGCACCTGGATTCCCTGTTCACCATGAAACTCGATGACTCCTTTTTTGCCCAGACCGAGGACATCACGCGCGACGGGCTCATTGGGAACTATGTGCATGGCAACGAGCCGGGTCACCATATCCCTTACCTGTACAACTGGGCCGGAGCGCCGCAGAAAACGCAGGAGCGCGTGCGGATGATCATGGAAACGATGTATCACGATGCCCCCGACGGTCTTTGCGGCAACGATGATGCCGGCCAGATGTCAGCCTGGTATATCTTCAGCGCCCTGGGATTCTACCCGGTCTGCCCGGGCTCCGATCAGTACGCTATCGGCAGTCCGCTTGTTAAATCAGCCACCCTGAAGCTGGAGAACGGGAAAACACTTGAGATCGAAGCGGTAAACCAATCACCAGAGAATGTGCATGTAAAGAAAGTACTCGTTAATGGCACCGCCATCAAGCGGAACTACCTGACTCACACAGAAATTGTAAACGGAGGAAAGATTACCTTCATCATGGGGATCCCCCGATAATTTTTATCTTTGGAAATACCATACCTGATACAATGAAAATACTGGCCATTCGCTGTCTTCCATGGGGTTTAATACTGATTGCCATCTTAGTATTCTCCTTTCCTTCCTACGGATTTATGCAGGAGAACCGCAATCAGAGCCCGAACCCGGCCGAAGGGCTGATAAGTGTCTGGCTTAAACCCGATTTGAGCCTGACCGACGGCATCCGACATGAGATCTGGTCAACCGGGGAAGTGAACGGCAGCCGGCTCGTGCTCGAAAAATCAGAGATGGGAATGCTTCGCGCAGTGCTCATTACACCGGTTGGAACTACCGTTGCCCGTACAGATATATCAAATTGGAAGAGCGAGGAGTGGCACTTTGTCTCCGTGGGATGGAAAAGAAATGACGTAGAGACGCATAATTATGCGTCTCTACAGGCTCCAGGCGCAAGTGGGAGTTTGGTGCTTTGGGTGGATAAAATAGCAAAAGACGGCCCTATAGTACCTTATGGCTTTTCTATTTCAACCGAAGCCTTGTCATCCCCGCCTTCCGGGGATGACAGAACAAACCGCCTTCGCGGGGATGACAGCGCCCCAATCATCCGTCCTACCCTCACCGGGGAAGGCCGATACGGCATGGTTGCCTGTGTGTACCGCGATTATTTCCGGACGGCACCGTATGAGACAATCAAAATTGATATTGAAAGCACACGCGTACCATCCGATAACCGCGCCGTGGCTGGTTTTGAAAAGCAGTTCGGACTGAAGGCCTGGATGAATGGCAGATGGGAGCCGGTCACGGAAAATGTGGTCCGCTACAGCCAGTGGGCCTATTTCGATGCCAAACCTTACATCACCTGGTCGACCTCGGATTCCACAATCGCAACTATCGACAGCACCGGCAGGCTTAAAGCTTTGAAACCGGGCAAATGCAGGGTTATTGCGAAGTTACATGGGAAGAAGGACAGTTATCAGTTGTCGGTTGTCAGTTGTCAGAAGCCTGATGCGGGTGTCATCTGTATCAGCCTGAGTCCGAAATACCGCAATGATGCCGTAAAAAATAAGCCTGCTCCGGGCGATACCATCACCGCCGGGCTTTGGTTCGGCAATTTCGGAACCGCACCCCTGCCTGCCGGAATGAAAATCCGGTTCATCCTGATTCCGGAATCTACAGGAAACTACAAACTGAACCCGGAAGATAAACCGGTGAAAATCGGCAATGTAAGAACAGATAAAACTTTGCAGCCCGGCGAAGAATCCGTGATCAATGTAGAATTCATCTATCCTGAAGTCTCTACCTGGATGAAACTAGAGCTGGATCCCGGAAACCGCATCGATGAGTTTTGCGAAGCCAATAATAGCATCGCCGAGCTCACCGATGCCAAGCCAATCCAGTTGGGCTACCGGCGTAAAGATCTGGAATCATGCATTAAAGACAAGAAAATCAACCATGTGGGATCGCTCAGCTATTACGATTGGCTCCGGGCCGAGAAGTTGAGGATGGATGTAATGCTCCGCGAAGCCGTATGGCCCACCACCGGTCCCAATGGCGTGGAAGAAGCCTACCGTATCGATACCTTCACGGAACTGCTGGGCGGCAATTGGGACAATGAACCCTGGCATCAGGAGGCAAACTGGTACGATGGCGGATTTCCGGTGAATGAGAAGGTCGACCTGATGGCTATCGATTGTGCCATCATCCACGAGTTCGGTCATACCATTCTGAGTCAGCCCGATCTGTATGGTTATCCGGTAAAGGCCTCCAATGTTTTTGTGACCGGCGATGATGGCAAACCTGTAGCTGGTTCCCCGCTGATGCCTGTTGTCAGCGGCACGGAAATCATGCCCGCCTCGGAAGGCATTAATGTATCAGGCTATGTTGGATACCCGTCGCTCATGGATGGCTGCCAGCTCTGGCTGCACCCCTCACAGGCCGGGCATATCATGTTCTATAAAGGTTACCGGCAGGACCGGTTCTGGGGCACGCAGGGACGATTGGTTCCCGGCAGGTCTAACTGGCTGATATTTAAAGATTTTAACGACCGTCCGCTGAAAGGCGCAGCGGTATATGTGTATCATGTTTCACAGGCTCCGGTGGAAGATAGCGGGGAAAAGTATTTTTCCAACCGTCCGAAATTCATGGGTCAAACTGATGATGAGGGCCGGTTTATCTTTCCGAATGTAACCGATTCCCTATGGGATGATCCCGAAACCGACGAAGCCGACGGATCTGTTGAGGTGTGGAACCCTTTCGGCACAAAAGTCAGGGAATCAGCCTTTACCCCCAACGTATGGACCGTAGAAGGTTTACTGTTGATACGTGTGGTTTCGGGCAATCAATCTGAGTATCATTTCATGGACCTTACTCAGTTCAACACGGAATTCCTATCCGGACATACCGTTAGCGGGTCCTATGTGCTGAATACTTCGCTTAGTCAACCTGATAAACCGACAAACGTGATTCGTGAAGCGATACCGGAAGCTATTCGAAAAATGAATAAGCGGCCTGTTGCTGTAGTTGCCCCCGTTATCAATGTTAAAGCAGGTGAGGAGTTTGTGATCGACGGATCGCGCAGTTACGATCCTGAAGACCAACCTCTCATCTACCGTTGGAACGCCGGAGAAGGCTGGCTGCGCGGAAATGTATCGCAATCAGCCATCCTGAAACTGAAAGCCCCGGCCAAACCGGGTACCGTTGAATATAAATTCTGGGTAATAGATGGAATACGATGCAGCGAACCGGCACGGATAAAGGTAAATGTTATGTAGAGACGCATAATTGCGTCTGTACAAGAGACGCATATCATGCGTCTCTACGATATTCATAAATAAAAATTTAAATTAGCACACTAATAAAATGTGCCTTATGAAAGCAAAAATTTTTATCCTCGCATCCGCATTTTGCGGTCTGTTCCTGGCTCAGTCGGCTTCTTTCGGCCAAAAAGCCAAATCGGTTTATTACTATCCTGTTAAATCGGCTTACGTCGAGTCTGTCTATTCAGGATCGACTACCGGAACCGAGACATTTTACATGGATAACAATGGCAAGGTATCGGCCCGTTATTCCGAGCTGACGACAAAGTCGCTGGGATCAACGACTAAAACCAACCAGATCGTGATTCAGAAAGACTCGGTATTTTATTCCATCGACATGGATAAAAAAACCGGTGTAAAACAAACTATCCACATCGATCCGAAGGATGCTGAAAAGTGGACAAAAACAGCAGAAGAGGTTTGGACGGACATGGGGTTCAAAAAAACCGGCGAAGAAGTTCTTCTTGGAAAAAAATGTGATATCTGGGAAGGAATGTCAAGCAAGGTATGGGTTTGGCAAAACTTCGCCTTAAAAACCGAAATGAACCTGTTCGGGAAAAGCGTGATTGAAGCAAAGAAAATTGACATTGGCTTATCAATCGATAAAAGCAAATTCGAGATCCCGGCCGGTATCACCATGACCGAATCCACTTTCAACGCGAGCGATCCCGCCCTCGACACCCTCGGGAATGAGTTGAAAAAAGGCTTGAACGATCTGAAAGACATGTTCGCTCCGAAGAAAAAGAAATAATTTTTCTATGTTTGCATCATGTTAAAGTTAATTGTTAAACATATGTTCTGTTGTTGTATGGCCAAATGGTCAGGGTTATGTTTTGAACTTTACGATTGACAACCTTCAAGTTTAATAATCTCAAAACAGCCCTTCCGATTTCGAAAGGGCTGTTTTTTTATGGATCAATTTATTATGCAGAAACCATTTATTCAAAACCGCGGACAGTTCAAAGCCCATGTCATGGGTAAAGTTCCCTTGAAAAGTGAGGTGTTACGCTTTATCAATGATCTGACAGAGTTCTTGTTTCCGGTGCTGTCGGAGAACCAATTGCCGGGGGAAGATTCGGACCTGGACCGGATTTTACAATTGCTGGAAAAGATCCTGAACTCATTTGACACAGGAATAACCATTGTCCACGATACCGCAATGGAATTCAGGGAGGCACTTCCGGGATTATACGAAACCCTGACGGCTGATGCAATGGCAATTAACGAAGGCGACCCGGCTGCTTCCTCTGTTGAAGAAGTCATCATAAGTTATCCCGGTTTTTACGCCATCATGATCTATCGGATCGCGCATGAAATGGATCGACTATCGATACCTTTTATCCCCAGAATGCTCACAGAGTATGCGCACAGTAAAACCGGAATTGATATCAATCCAAAGGCGAAGATTGGAAAATCGTTTTGTATTGATCACGGTACCGGAATCGTGATCGGTGAAAGTACCGTCATTGGAAACTCGGTCAAAATATACCAGGGGGTCACCCTTGGAGCCTTAAGCGTCAGCAAGTCGTGCGCCGGCATTAAGCGTCATCCTACCATTGAAGATAATGTAACCCTCTATGCGGGTTCCACAATCCTTGGCGGAGATACCACCATTGGCCATGATTCAGTTGTAGGCGGAAATGTCTGGCTTACCCATTCGGTTGAACCCTATTCATTGGTCATCAATCAGGACAAGATCCGCTTAATAGATAAGTCGGAGGATAAGAACAACATAATAAATTTTATCATTTAACACTCACAAATATGAAGACAAGTAATGTATTGGAACTGATCGGGAACACACCCGTTGTAAGAATTAACCACCTGTTTGATTCCAATCTTGAAGTATGGATAAAGCTGGAAAAACAAAACCCAGGGGGAAGCATCAAGGACCGTATTGCCTTATCAATGATAGAAGATGCCGAAGCAAAGGGATACCTTAAAAAGGACACAGTCATTGTTGAACCTACCTCAGGGAATACAGGGATCGGACTCGCCCTGGTTGCAGCCATAAAAGGATACCGGGTTATCCTGGTGATGCCCGAATCCATGTCGATTGAGCGACGAAAGCTGATGATAGCTTATGGCGCTGAAATTGAATTGACGCCCAGAGAAAAAGGCATGAAAGGAGCGATTGAGCGGGCAGAGGTGCTTCAGAAAGAATTAAACGCCTGGATCCCCATGCAATTCACTAATCCGGCCAATCCTGATGTACATAGCCAGACTACGGCCAGTGAAGTATTAAGTGATTTTCCCGAAGGACTGGACTATCTTATTACCGGAGTTGGAACCGGTGGGCACATAACCGGTGTTGCCCGGGTGTTGAAAGAAAAATGGCCCGCATTAAAGGCATTTGCCGTGGAACCCGAGGCTTCTCCGGTAATCAGTGGCGGAAATCCGGGTCCCCACCCGATCCAGGGAATCGGAGCCGGGTTTATCCCCAAAAACCTCGATGTAACTCTTTTGGACAAGGTTATCCAAGTATCAAAGGAGGAAGCATTTCAGTATACACGCGAGGCGGCAAAGAAAGAAGGACTTTTTGTGGGGATTTCCACCGGAGCTTCCCTGGCTGCAATTGCAAAAATCCAGAATGAGCTAAAAGGAGCACGGATTTTGACCTTTGCTTACGATACCGGCGAGCGGTACTTGTCGGTCGAAGGGCTTTTTTGACTACCTTTATCCAAATTACTCAGAACCGGCTGAAACCCTGAAACCCTGAAACCCTGAAACCCTGAAACCGGCAGAGCTGGTAAATCTATAAAAGTGGCACAAAGAATAATCATTCCAACTCTGGAAAAATCCGGCCTTCATCCGAGGAATCCACATCGGTTTCGGTACGATTTTAAGAAGCTTATCGAGAGTTGTCCGGAGCTGGCTTCTTTTGTGGCGTTGAATAAGTACAACAATGAATCGATCGATTTTGCCAATCCCAATGCGGTAAAAACACTCAACAGGGCGTTGCTGAAATACTTCTACGGGGTTACGGATTGGGACATTCCGGAAAACTATCTCTGTCCGCCGATTCCGGGCAGGGCTGATTATATCCACTATATGGCCGATCTGCTGAGCTCGGGTAATGGTGGAGTGGTCCCTCGTGGTGAGCAGGTAAAGGTGCTCGATTGATATGGCACAGGGGCAGAAAGTTAGCAGGGTGGTTGCTTGGCGATTCTAAACGATACCTGCTATCAATTAACAAAGGACAAAAAACAAGGAAGTAAAAATTTCTAGATTCGAATTTAGAATTCTGAATTCTGAGGTTACAGATTCAAGTCTGGTACGAGCTGACCCATGGGCCAAAAACCTGCAACCTGTAACTTGCAACCTGCAACCGATAACAATCACAACCATCACAACCGACAACCGACAATAGATAACAAATAACAAATTCCCCATGAAAAATAGTCTGCTTAGAGCCTTCACCGGCACTGAAATCGAAGTAATACTTCTTAAGGGGGCATTGGAGGAGAACGGTATATCAACCATGATCCGGGATTCAGAAAAGTGATGAGGCACTAAATGGACGGCCCACACCTATACACAAACCCACACCCTAACATTTTTCCTACCTTGCGACCTTGTCATCCCCGCGCAGGAGTTTAACCCGGAATTACCGGTTCCTGACGCATCGAATCGAACAGCCCGTTCTTTCGGATCCGCCAATGGTCAGGACCTCGTCTGAATCGAATGATAATCTACGGTAACCTGGCCGAAGGTAAGAAACCGCTGTTGTGGTCCAGAAATTTGCAGATTCCCCTATGCCGTTGAAAACCCCATCATGAGAGTTTGTCCCTCCCGGAAATGCAGAAAAACCACTTGAATTGTCGCCATTCCCATGATTGATCCACCCGGATCTTGATTTCATGTGCTTTCCGGCCAGATCTCCCAGGTACCAGGTTAATGAATTCCATTCCGTTTGATTAGGGACATGCCATCCGGTTGGACAGGCCGATTTACTTGCCGGAAAATTATATAATACTCCATACTGTTCGTAGTTTCCGGTTAATTTGGCGGCGGATGTGTCAGATTCCTGATAACCATACACATAATACAGCGGATCTTTACTCGATACGGTATCCGGAGGATTTACCTCAGGCAGATAAGCCAAATTATCGGTCATCCACATACGGTTTTGTATGATCTTGTAATGATACAGATGATTATCCCTGGGATCATTAAACTCTCCCCAGAAACTGACCTTTTGCAGCACCAGGTTGGTCTGAAACTCAATTTCATAACAATCGATTTTTTCATTCAGATCTTTAAAATAGAAATCCTCAGCCTGGGTTTTCGAAGCTTTGATGATCCTTTCTCCGAAGGGAATGTACCATAGACGATAATATCCTGAACTATTGGTAATTGCCGTTAATTTACTCGCGGAACCATCCGGATTCAGAACCACCATCGCGACATTTTCCAGGG
>JBBAAF010000133.1:0-10671 GCA_041658425.1 Bacteroidales bacterium
GCAGGGCAGGTTTCCAATGCTTTTTCAGATTGATATACATATCCGCAATTCAAACATTTCCACCACACTTTACCGTCTTTTATAAATACTTTATCTTCTGAAACATTTTGCAATAGTTTCAAATACCTGCGTTCATGTTCAGTTTCAACTTTTGTAATCATTTTAAATGCGACTGAAACTTCCGGAAACCCTTCTTCTTTCGCAACTTCGGCAAAATGAGGATACAATTCGGACCATTCTTCATGTTCACCTTCGGCAGCGGCTTTTAAATTTTCTTTTGTTGTTCCAATTATACCTGATGCATACATCGCTGTAATTTCAGTCTTTCCACCTTCCAGGAATTTAAAGTAGCGTTTTGCGTGTTCTTTTTCCTGATTTGAAGTCTCCATGAAAATAGCTGCAATCTGCTCGTAGCCTTCCTTTTTAGCAACACTTGCAAAGAATTCATAACGATTCCTGGCTTGTGATTCACCTGCAAATGCTTTTAGCAGGTTTTGCTCTGTTTTTGTTCCTTTTAATGATTTTGTCATGATATTTATTTTTTTATAGTTAAATTTCAAAAAAATCGGATTTATCAGCACCACATAACGGACAAATCCAGTCATCGGGTAAATCTGCAAATTTCACGCTTTCAGTGTCTTCGTCATAGACATATCCACACGCAGGACATTTATATTTTTTTAATAATAAGTCCTTTTTATTTGTTTCGAGTTTTGATTTGTCGATATATGTTGGTGCATTTTTAGGAGCAACTCCCTTCCTTATTTGCCTATAATATAAATAGGTCATTGGCTCTTTGGTGTCATCCAGGATTTCGGCATTTACCAACTCTCCGATGAACATTAAATGGGTCCCTACATCGACTGTCTGAACAACCTTACATTCCAGGAAAGCAATACTATCGTTGATTACGATCGGCACTCCGGTATCACCATATTTAACATTCATTCCAGCCATTTTATCAAAATCCTTACCGCTCTTATATCCAAATGTTCCAAATATTTCAGAAGAGGCATTCACATTTAATATAGATACTGAGAAAGCTCCACATTTTTTAATAAATTCAGCAGTAAAATTATTTTTATTGCAACAGGCTGCAAATTTTGCAGGTTCTGCTGTAACCTGAAATACGGTATTTGAAATAAATCCGTTTCCCCGGTTTTTATCTCCTGAGCAAACTATATATAAACCGTAAGAAATATTAAATAGTGCTTCAAAATTAATCATTGCTATTTTTATTTTATTATTTTCAATTCATTCGATTTAACTCTCATTTCATTTTTTTTGCCTTTATTATTTGCCTTTATTAAGTTATTGCAATTTACGAAAGTTATTAATCAAAATAAAAACAATCCATCAAAGTTTTTATCCGGGGTCTCTCCGAAAAAAGTCTTTACTTTTAACTTCAATGATTAAATCAAGTTTAGGCAATGAATAAAAATAAATTACTGCCATGCAAGGAAGCATCGCGTTTGGAGGCCGGGTGCGATGAAGCGGGCCGGGGGTGTTTGGCGGGACCGGTGTTTGCAGCGGCGGTAATTTTGCCGGGGGGGTTTTACCATCCGGAGTTGAATGATTCCAAACAATTGAGTCTGAAACAGCGGGAAACCCTCCGGCCCATTATTGAAGAATCGTCCATTGCCTGGTCGGTGGCACGGGTGGAACCTGCGGAGATTGACGAAATCAACATACTGAATGCCAGCTTTCTGGCCATGCACCGCGCGATATCGGAATTAAAAATCAATCCGGAATTTCTCCTGATCGATGGTCCGCGTTTCAACCCCTACCCCGGTATCCCGCATAGTTGTGAGATTCGTGGTGATGGACGGTTCATGAGCATTGCCGCGGCATCCGTGCTCGCCAAAACGCATCGGGATGATTTTATGCTTAAGATCCACGATGAATTCCCTGTTTACCATTGGGATCATAACAAGGGCTACCCTACCCGTGAACATCGTGACGCGATACGCGTGACAGGAGCCTGTCCATACCACCGGAAGAGCTTTCGTTTATTGGGTAGCCAATTAGACCTTTTCAACTACTAATGGTAGATACAGAAAAGGAAGAGATTAGCATGTTACCGCATTAGCATATTAGCATATTAGCACATCAGCACATTATTTTAGTAAATTCGACCGCTTTTAGAAATCAGCGGCATCATCATGAAATTCTCTTTAAAATCGACAGCGAAACTCTTCCTACCCAAATATCAGAAACTCATTCTGGAGTATAAGGTTGATATGAAACCCCGGTATGGGTATGGATTGGCAAAGCATCCCGGACTGTTGCATCTCATTGAAAATGTTTCGTATACCGAATTGTTAAATCAGATATTGAAAAATAAGGAGATCTTTTTCTCACTGAACAAATCGGAGAACGAGCCAGATGAGAATCAACCAGCCTGGAACAACGGATATTTACCGGGGCTTGATATTATGGCATTATACACCATGATCGGGCATTTCCAACCAACCCATTATATTGAAATCGGATCGGGCAATTCCACCAAAGTTGCCCGTAAAGCCATAAAAGATAATCGGTTAGCCACACAAATCCTTTCGATCGATCCGTTTCCACGGGCAAATATTGATAACCTGGCTGACGAAATCATCAGAAAACCATTGGAAAAGGTGGAAGATATCAGTCTCATCAGCGATCGATTAGGTGCCAATGATATCCTTTTCATCGACAATTCGCATCGCTGTTTACCAAATTCGGATGCAACCGTTTGCTTTTTGGAGATCCTTCCTTTGCTCAAGCCGGGAGTGATTGTGGAGTTTCATGATATTTACCTTCCATGGGATTACCCTCCGTTTATGTGCGACCGGTTTTATTCAGAGCAATATGTGCTTGCTGCATATTTATTAGCCAATCCCAAAAAGTATAAACCGATATTCCCGGCCTGGCACATCAGCCAGACTCCGGAATTAACCGGCATGCTTGATGAAATATGGAATCACCCGAATCTTAAAACTGTTGAAAAACATGGGGGGTCGTTTTGGATACAGATCAGAAGTTAAAGTTGACAACTTCAAGGAAAAGTTGTCAACTTTACAACATGAAACAATTGATTCCCTTATTGGCTATTCTGCAGCTATTATGCGGCTGTCAGGGCAAGAATTTAAAGTTGTCAATTTCTGAAAAATTAACAACTTCGGAGCAAATCACGGCTGCCTGGACATCAGGGCAAACATTAAAGTTGTCAACTTTTGAAAAGTTGTCAACTCGACCTCTCTTTGCTGAACAGCCGGTCATTGCGGACAAAGGCTATAACGTACTGATTGACATGGCTCATGAGTGTTCATTTGCAACGCTTTGGGACCTGCCCGAACGTCTGAATAAATCGGGATACCGGGCAATCGGGAGTCATGCTACGGTGAATACGGTGCTGGATCCAAGGGGGTTTAGTCGCGTAAGGGTTCTATATGATACGGTTAACAAGATTTATCCGTTTGCCTGGTGGCCGAATGCAAAATACGACGTGATCATCACGGAGCAGTCGACCCCGAAGGCACAGGATTATACCGATGCTGAAATTGCAGCCATGGTACAATTCGTTCATAAAGGCGGCGGTTTATTAATTCAAGGGAATGCCGTTGGCAGGGGAGGACCCGCGGGTCCTCCCCTACCAACGGAATGGACGCTCAATAAACTGGCGTCGGCATTCGGCGGCAAGTTCACTGATCAGGACACTGTGATTTCGGGGATCAGGAGGGCGAAGATGGAGTTGAGTGAGGAGTGGAGTAACCTCCCCCTGACATCCCCCGGCACCGAAAGTACCTCCCCCAACCCCCTCCTTGGGAAGGAGGGGGCAAGAGAGCTCCCACATGCTATAATGGCCATGAGGAAATTCGGTCGCGGGAGGGTGGTGATGTGCGGTAATTTGACGGCTATTCGCAGGAGCGGAAAGGATTCGGAGGAGCGTAAGGCCCTGGCGGATTCACTGTTGAGTAGGATGATGACTGTTTTAACGGAATTTCAAAAGCCGGTGGGCGGAACCCTGCTGCTGCCGCAAACCATGGAGGGCGGAGGGGCCATCTACCCGGAGCTGGAGGATAATTTCAGCAATATCGTTTTCTATTATGCGTCCAATCAGAAACCGGAACTGTTAAAAACGGTTAAGGATGATGTTCCCAAAGCACAGGCATTCATTCAGCAAAGGTTGCCTTCGACTCCGACAGCTGAGCCGATGTATCTGATTCTTTGTGCAGGCGGAGGGGGTGGTTGGGCTGTAAATATCTATAAACCAAAAGAAAACGGGATTATCAGTCTGGACGGACATGGAATCTTGTCCATTTTTGGTCATGAATTGGCTCACACGATGTTTGGTCCGGCCAATGATGAGGGCAAGATAGCGGGAATTGCGCCGATCCCGGATCGCGGTGAGGCGCATGCAGGGTGGTTCCAGGGGAAAGTGAATGCGTTGTTCAAACCCGATCTGCTCGATAAGGCCAACCGTGAGTGCAACTCCATGTTTGCCTATGATCCGAAAGGGAATGCGATGGATCTGGCCACCTGCTATGAAAATGAGGCGATGAATCAGAAATGGGGATACGGAAAAGATTGGATCAAAACCTGGTATATCTGGCAAAAGATAGATGATCGCTATGGGCAGTCATGGTACCCAAAATGGAAATGGGTGCAGCATACCCGGTGGAAAGATGATCCCGAACATCATCTCACCTGGGATGAAATGGTTGAAGACATGAGCATTGCCGTGGGCGAAGATATGTTCCCGTTCTTTATCAAGGTTGGCACCACGCTAAATAAAAAACGACTGGAACAAATTGAATTTCAGGGCAAGAAAATTACCCTCAAGGTTGCGCCGATAGACGTTACTCCTGCGGGACCTGTACGAATGGAAGAGGTAGTACTACGATAATTATACCCGGTTGATACTACTGTCCTTCTACCTACTGCCTACTGCCTACTGTCCGCGAGCCTTTCTACATCCACTTATTTCTCCGGATCAACACCACCCCAACCGTAGCAAGGGCGAGTGCTGAAACGACGATACCCGCGAAGGCAAATGGGCTTTCTTCCATGAAGTTAGGAATGTTCATACCAAAGAAACTGGCCACCAGGGTTGGGATCATCAGGGTGATCGTAACTATGGTGAGTTTCTTCATTATGATATTCAGGTTGTTGGAGATAACCGAGGCGAAGGCATCCATCATACCACTTAAGATATCGCTGTAAACGTGGGTCATTTCGATGGCCTGTTTGATCTCGATGATGACATCTTCCACCAACTCTTCATCCACCTCATTCTTCTTGAAATATTTGGAGTTACGGAGTTTGGCGATCAGGATTTCGTTGGAGCGGAGGGAAGTATTGAAATAGACCAGGCACTTTTCCATGAGGAGGAGTTTGTGCAACTCTTCGTTTTTAGTTGACTTCTCGAGGGCCTGTTCGATGACGTTGGTTTCGCCGTTGATCTGTTTCAGAAACTTCAGATAGGTAATGGTTGAATAATCAATGATATGGAAAAGAAACTCGATCTTATTTTCATAATCAACCTGTTTCTTGATGTTTTTAGAAAACACTTCGGCAAGCACATCGTTATGCTGTGAGCCAATCACAATCAGGGCTTCATCGGAAAGCATCACGCCCAGGGGCATCGTAGCATACGGCAGGCCGTTTTCCTTGTTGTAAAAGGGGACTCTGTAAATCAGGTATAATTTCCCCTCGTCCACTTCCATGCGGGAACGCTCATCCACGTCCATGATATCGTTCAGAAAATCCTCATCGATCTTAAAAGTGTTCCTGAGGATATTGAGTTCTTCGTGCGTGGGGGACACCACATTGATAACTGAACCTTTGATGTATGTTTGAAGGGGGAGCAGGCCGTTTCTAACGATTTGCCAGTACGTAATCATATGTTACCTCCGTTTTTAAGTCCGCCAGAGGCAAGTGATACGGCCTCGGGAGAACTAGTTACACCTGAAAATATTCGCGTGATAGTCGTCCATATGCAATTTTAATGCGGTGCAAAGGTAGTACAAATTAATTTAAAATTCTGAATTGGACAGTAAAAAGTTGGCAGTTGGCAATAGGATATTTCCGCTTGTCAACAAAATCGACTACCTTTGCGGGCCAATTTATTGAAAGGGAATCATGTACGAAATCAGGAATATAGCGATTATTGCCCACGTTGACCATGGCAAAACTACCCTTGTAGATCGCATTTTACATCAGGTTAAACTCTTCCGGGACAACCAGGACATGGGGGAATTGATCCTCGACAGCAACGACCTGGAGAAGGAACGTGGGATCACGATTCTGGCAAAAAATGTATCGGTACGATATAAAGGAGTTAAGATAAACATCATCGACACCCCAGGGCATGCCGATTTCGGCGGCGAGGTAGAGCGGGTGTTAAACATGGCCGACGGGGTGCTTCTGCTGGTGGATGCTTTCGAAGGTCCGATGCCACAAACCCGCTTTGTTCTGCAGAAAGCTCTGCATCTCAATCTGAAACCGATCGTAGTCATTAATAAAGTTGATAAGCCGAATTGCAAACCTGATGAGGTTCACGAACAGGTTTTCGAGCTCATGATGCATCTTGATGCCAATAACGACCAGCTCGATTTTCCAGTTGTATATGGCTCATCCAAAGAAGGTTGGATGGGACCCGACTGGAAAAATCCGACCGAAGACGTGACTTATCTTCTGGATACCATTCTCGAACACATTCCAGCTTCTCCCTTTGTAGAAGGAACCCCTCAGATGATGATCACCTCCCTCGACTATTCGTCATACGTAGGGCGTATTGCGGTGGGTCGGTTGCTTCGCGGAACTATGCAGACGGGTATGTGGGTATCGCTGGTTAAGCAGCACGGATTGGTACAGAGAGAGCAGATCAAGGAACTGTATCTGTTTGAAGGATTGGGAAAAGAGAAGATTAAGACACCTGTGAGATCAGGGGAAATCATAGCCATCATGGGCCTCGAAGGATTTGAGATTGGCGACACGGTTGCCGATGCCGATAATCCGGAGGCACTGGTTCCGATCAAGGTGGATGAGCCTACCATGAGTATGCTTTTCACTATTAATAATAGCCCATTCTTTGGGCAAGACGGAAAATATGTGACTTCGCGCCATCTTCGTGAGAGGTTGTTCCGCGAAATCGAAAAAAACCTCGCACTGCGGGTAGAAGAGACCGAATCACCGGATATGCTAAATGTGTATGGCCGCGGCATTCTGCACTTATCTATCCTGGTGGAGACCATGCGTCGCGAGGGGTATGAATTCCAGATGGGCCAGCCGAAAGTATTGCTTAAAGAGATCGACGGAGTTACACATGAACCAGTTGAAAATCTGGTTGTTAATGTTCCTGAACAATTTCAGGGCAAGATCATTGAAGCAGTTACCTCGCGCAAAGGTGAACTCCTGAATATTGAGTTCAAGGGGGATCAGAACAGCCTGACTTTCCGCATCCCATCGCGTGGATTGATGGGCTTGTCGAATCAGATATTGACTCTAACCGAGGGACAGGCTATTTTTGCCCATCGGTTTGACAGTTTCCAACCCTGGAGAGGCGAGATCAGCAACAAACGCAACGGCGCACTGATCGCTCTCGAGACCGGTCCGGCCATTGCCTATGCCATTGACAAACTGCAGGATCGCGGAACTTTTTTCATCTATCCGGGTGAACCCGTGTATCAGGGGCAGGTGATCGGCGAACACATCCGGCCCACGGATCTGGTCATCAACCTGAGCAAAACCAAGAAGCTCACCAACATGCGTGCCTCCGGTTCGGATGACAAGGCTTCGGTACCGCCGCCACGCCGTTACTCGCTCGAGCAGTACATGGAGTACATCGGGCCCGATGAATATCTTGAGGTAACGCCAAAGAATATTCGGCTGAGGAAGATAAATCTGCGTGTGAAAGTTTAAAAATGAAGTATAAATTTATAGATTCGAAGACCAATTCTGAATTCTGAAGTGGGAGATTCAAGTGTGCACTAACCACACCCACACCCACACCCACACCCTTTTCAGGGAGGACATGATTTTGTAGGGGTGACCCTTGCGGTCACCCGTAATAAGGAACCCAGTGCTACACGACTAGTAAATCACCATCTGTTTGGTTTCCTTGAACTGGCCTGCTTTTAGGGTATAATAATAAATTCCGGCTTCAAGTCCGGCAGCATCCAGTGTTATCGAGTGCTTTCCGGCAGGCTTATAACCTTCAGCGCGGTCGAGTACTTTGCGGCCGGTCATATCCATCATCTCGATCGATACATCTGATCCATTGGCCAGTTCAAATGATATCTCCGTAGACGTATTGAACGGGTTCGGATAATTCTGGCCAAGGGAGCTGAGTGATCCGGTAATATCGGTGCCATCGATTCTATTACCGTGATCATTCAGGTTGAGCCGGCACATGAGGTTTCTGCGAACAAAGGAACCAAGACCGATTTCGATATTTCCATCATAGAGGCCCACTGCTGTGGTACCCACCATCTTAACGGTACGATCGGTCCCGATCTTTAGCGATTTCCCCCTGCGGACCATGTAATCTTCATGATTATCCCACTGTGAAATACCGGCATAGATCAGGTCGCCGGCCTTGAGGAACTCAGATTCGCCATCCTTATCAAAAGGCAAGGTAACCCAGGTATTAAACTGACTTGAATCCAGCACCACCATCTCGGAGGTAAGAAATTTGAATGGGGTTTCATCTGTTTGACCAACAGGCACTTTCCAAATCTGGAATTGATATTCGATTTTTCCGTCGGCAAGTCCGCCCATGATATAGGTTGAAAGGGAGCTGATCTCACAATCGGCAGCAATCGGGAAGATTGAACCAGTAAAGTAATCGTTAATGGCAAGTACTTCTTTTGCTCCATATCTCTCAAACAGGTAAGACCAGGCAAGGTCGGGGGTGTCATCAGAGCGTGAAAAAACACTGTCGTTGACATGGAAAAAGAATTCGGCCTTATTATTTTCCGGAGTAGCCTCAAGCAGGCTCTGTTTGTAATTATAAGACACCTTGTAATGGCCGTAATCTATCGGCATAAATTTATCAGCGATCTTCATCGTATCGAGTTGGAATGTAGGAAAATAGGACAGCGGAGTGGTTTCCTTATGCCAGATCACTTCATTGTTTTTGGTGATGTTCAGATCGAGATAAACATCCTCCTGATCATATTCACCAAAATTCAGGACACTTGATTGAAAGTTAAAGAATCCGCCGGTTCCATTCAACTGTGACTTTGGAATCACGATGAATGGGGTCATTGGATTTTCCACATCGCCATTATCCCATTCGGCGGTGAAATACTTGAGGCGCAAGTCATTATCATAAGCTTCGGCGAGTGAAAAATCATCCAGCACCCAGAAATATAGGGTTGTTTCGCCCCAGTGGAATCTGATAATCACATCGGGCTGACCGGCCGCCACATCCGAAATATTGGCTTCATAGATAGCGGGTTTACCCGGGGCAACATCATTTGGACGATCCTTGTGATTGACACCGAACCCGACATTATAGGTAGCCCAGTGTGCACCGCCATCGGCTGAAACCTGCATCAGCTGGAGGCCAGGGCCACCGTTCATGAAATGGGTTTCGTACCGCACCACTACTGAAGAATGCTGGCTGCAATTGAAATGGGGGAACTGTATGGAATTATTGATTGTTAGCCGGGGATCTTTGTCGTTATTAAAAAGACTCAGGAACAGTCCAAGATATCCATTACGGCCCGAGGTAGAATTGAACGGAGGTTCGCTCGTCAATATCGAATTCAGGCTATCATAGGGTAGCCATCCAAAATTAAAGCCGTTGTCTTCTGGATCCAGCAGCATATAACCGGCCGGCATGGTCCATCCTTTTGGATCGGCCGGATTTTCCCAGTTAAAATCTTCGTAAAAGAACACTTTCCCATCGCCTTTAAGAACGGGTTTGGCCGACTTCTGTTGGGCTTGAAATCCCATTAATGAGGTCACCATCAGTAACATCAGAACAAAGGTAATTTTTTTCATCTGGCACGTTTTGGATTCAAATATAGACAAAATGGGATAAACAAGGCGTGAGGAGGTGAGGAAGTGACGCGAGAGAGTGACCAGTGACGAGCGACAAGTGACAAAAATTGGCTGATTTGACGTTCACTTTGACAAAAACCTACGGATTTTCCAGAGTCCAGATTTTACGTTAGTAGCCATTAAGTATCTAATATAGTGTGACATGCAGATTAAATAAGACACTCACCGCATACCATCACAAGGGATCAGTTGTTCTCAGTGTAACCCTATTCAGATCGACATTTTTTATAAAACAAGGCTAAAAATAAGAATTATTGAATTTTTCAATCATCCATTTTTAAGATTCGCATACAATATAATCCCCTTTCAGTGTTTCGCCTTTGTTTTTATACTCCCTTTTATAGAGTACATTTATAGCGCTTTCCTCACGTAATCCAAGTTCCATGTTCTGATCCGGTTCATTGGTGTCAAAGCAAAAAGACTAATATAGGAGCCTGTTATTTCATTGTTGTAAACCCTTCAATTTTTACAACAAATTTTGAATACCTTCTAATGATTTTCGATGCAAATCTTTTCTTCCGAACGAGCTTTGGAGGAAAAATCCAGATTTTGGAAAATGTCAGAATCAAAAACAAAAACTGACCCGGATACACTTTTTTCACATCTCTTAAATTGGACTTTTTT
>JBBAAF010000134.1:0-10563 GCA_041658425.1 Bacteroidales bacterium
TAGAAACTATGAACCGATTTCAAGACCACAGATATAGTTGGCTTGATAATAAAAAATTAATCTTCCAGGGTGCATCCTATACCTAATATTATACGGCCAGATAATCACCGTGAAAATCCGTGTTAATTGTTGAATTTTCAAAAATGATTTTATAACCACTAATAGCCACTACTCTTTTGCAAATATTTTGTTTACCAAATCTTACAATTGCTATTGTTCCACAATTATTTTCCAAAAATCTCGAATTGATAATTCTGCTGGTGAAACAAATGTCGCCGGGATTTATGGTTGGAGACATGTATTGTCCGTTGATAGAATAGCAATTAAGATAGATATTTACGAATGTTATTAGTAAAGGAAAATGCAGAGACTCTAAAGGAGTAGACTTCATTATTGATTTTGCTAGAAGAAATAAAATAGTCAAGAAAACCAGTATACGAAAATCTAGTAGGCAATTAAAAAGACATTGAAAAATTAATATAATTTTTTTAAAGGGCATCATAAATTTAGCTCTCACTAATTTATCCTTATGATAAGTTTATAATAATCTATTGGGAAGAAGCTATCCAAAAAATATATTTCCTTAATAATTCTACTTTCGTCAATTCGAAAAAGTAATGGAATAGTGAACTCCGATAATTGATGATTGATCTTAAAGGGCTTTAAGATATAGCCATACTCTAATAGATTATTTTCTCTTAATAGGCCGAAGAATAATTTAGATTCCAGGAAATCACCAAGAATCATCAATTTGCTCGCAGGGATTTCTTTGGTTAAAGTCTTCAATACATTTAAAGCGTCTAAAATACAAGATTGACATTGATGATCACTCATGTAAACAATAAAAATATTTTCAAGATTCACTATTGGTTTTTCAATATATTCACTGTTATAAATTGTGGCAATTGAAAAGGTTGTGTTATTTAGATTGTTCCTATTTAGTGCTAAGGATTGCACAATTCTTTGATTTAATATACTATAGTGGTCTCTCAAGATTTTCGTTTGTTTTTCACACTTTTTAATTAAATGAAAAGATGAGAAGCACAGAATGGCAATAAGAAAAGTGGAACTTAATAATAATATGTTTTTTGCCTTCATAACCATAATTTGTATTGGTAACAGTAAAGAATCAATTATAATATGAATATCCGTTAAGATGTACCAAAGCGTAAATAGGTTACGTCCTACCCCTGTAGCTTCGAATCAAAATAATGATTATGAAGCTTGTAGATTTTATCACACGATTGCCCGACGAGCAATCTTGCAGGGATGCATACCGGGAACAACGTCAGAAACAAGGAGTTATCTGCCGTAAATGCAAAGGGACTAAACATTATTGGATGAAAAGCATTGGTCAGTTTCAATGAAAGGCGTGTAGAACCCGCACCACTTTGCGAAGTGGTACAGTTATGGAATCTTCCAATCTGACCTTTCGGGATTGGTTTCTTGCTGCCCATCTTATGACCGCCACCAAGAAAGGGCTCTCTGCCAGCGAAATGCAGCGGCAGCTCGGGCGAAAGCGGTATGAACCGGTTTGGTATATGATGCAAAAACTTCGGGTGGCTATGGGTGCCAGGGATGAGAAACAGGAACTTTCTGGAACAATAGAAATGGATGACGGGTTCTTTGCAACCGTTAATTCTGAGTTTAAAGGGGTTGAGAAGAAGCCTGCAAAACGCGGTCGAGGCAGCGAAAAACAGACGCCCGTTCTGGTGATGGCAGAAACGGAGAAAGTTAAAGGCAAGAAGAATAAGAGACCAATATTTCGTTGCAAGTTCTTTAAAATGAAAGTTATGCCGGACCAAACTGCTAAAACCATCAACTCGATTGCCGGAGGTAGCCTTAACCCTGACTCCAAAGTCAGAACGGACAGCCTTTCGAGCTATAGTAGGCTCAATGAGGTAGTTAAGAAGCACATTGCCAAAGTTGTAGAACCGGACCAAGCCGGGACAGAACTGCCCTGGGTTCACATTACCATTAGCAATGCCAAGCGAAACTTGTTGAACAGCTACCACCATATTGACGATACCTTTTTGCAAAACTACCTTGACGAATTCACGTACAAACTCAACTGAAGATATTTCTGTGAGAAACTATTTGATCGACTCTTAATTGCAAGTGTATCATTTAGTTGGTCAGCGTAGGTGCATGATTACGGATATTCATATAATCTTAATATAATCACACTGTGAGGAAATCAACATTGCCTGACTTGTACTTTCCACCCTCAAAATCAACTCCTTCTTCCCCTTACGTTCGACCACCTCTGCTTGATATCCTGCCAAAGGACCATCCTTAATAACAACCTGATCTCCGGGTTCAAATTTTTCGTTGGTAACTTCAAATCCGACTTTCTTGTTCAGGATTACCTTAATTGCTTCAATCTGTTCATCGGGTACCGGACACGGAAAGCCCTCAAAGGTCACAAAGCTGACTATTGAAAAATGTTGAAGAGCCTTTTCGTATTCCCGGATACTAACTCTTATGAAGATGTAAGATGGGAATAAAGGCGTAATAACCCACATTTTCCGGTCCGACCTTTGCCTGAGAACCTTATGCATTGGCAGGTAAGCCTCAATGCCACAGCGCTTAAGGTATGATTCCACAGCTTTTTCGTGTTTACATCTGGTACAAAGTACATACCATCGATAAATTCGGGTAGCTTGCGGCATAATTGGCTGAATTTTAACGGGTCTTTTACTGCTTCGCCCTCTAAGTCCCATATTAAGGGATTAAGCGGGTTTGTTCTTGCTTCCTATCGGCACCCATTTTATGGATACCTGTGGTTAAAGGTAAACCACCTTTCAGTTCCGTGCAATGACGCCGGCGTATGTGAGCGCCAAATTATTTTCAACTTGTTCAATAATCTCTTCAGGGCTAATATCCAAATATTTGCATAACCGAAAGTAGGTAAACAGATGGATCGAAGGTGCAAATTGCTCAATCCGGGCTATGTTAATCCCGGTATTATCCTGAACTTCTAATTGTGATTTTCCAGATCTTTTTCTGGTAATTTTGATCTGATTAGCCAGTTCTCTTAGAAAAATTTCTTCTTTCATCGTAGTAAGTTATTAATATCCAAATGATTGAAAATCAGTTTTAGAAAAACCTTTCTCCCATCATTCGCATTAATAGGTTACCATATAGAAATGTTACCGGCCATGTCTGTCTTATCTGGTAACTTATTTGTTTTGAGGAGAATAATAAATAATCAGGACTAACTGTTTTATCTGGTTGGTTTTATAACTTAGCTGTTCATGAGAATGCCTGGCATACATAACTATACTGAACTTGAAATGTTTCGGTTGGTCCGTTCCAAAGAAGAATGGGCAGCAGGTTATCTTTTTAACCAGTTGGACAAGTATTTGAAGAACTTCCTTAGAGGAAGGACCCCGATTATCTGAACTATTCCAATTTGATTGCATCCCAAACGGTTACCATCATTATTGAAAAAGAAACGGAGCCGCCATTAACCTGCAAACTGCTCACTTTCGCCATTTCCATTGCAAAAAGGCAGTGGAGCCTGGTTGAGCATAAAAAGCGTGAAGTTTTGCTGGATTTGTAATGATGTGGCACAGACGCAAATATGCGTCTCTACGGCTCTTACCGTCTTAACGTCTTCTCGTCTTACGGCCTGATCATCTCCATCTCCCCATCTTTTCCAAGTTTGACCACTGTGGATGGTGTGCCGGGCTTAAAGTCATCCTGCCGCCAAATGACCACATAATCCACTAATTCTATTAATTCCTGCGGGATATCGATGAATAGCCGGGGAGGCATTTCATGGCTGCGGTTAGCGGAAGAAGAGACGATCGGTTTGCCGAACAGGCGGATCAGTTCCAGGCAGAACTCATCTTTCGGCAACCGGATACCAATCGAACCATCCGGTGCCGGCAGGTTAACTGCCAGATTCCTGGCATGCGGGAAAATCAGCGTCAGCGGATCCAGGGCTTCCTCCATCACTGCCCAGGTCAGGCCGGGTGTGTCTTTGGTAAACTCTTCAGCCATTTCAATATCAGCTACCAATATCAGCATGCTTTTTCCAAATGGCCTCTCCTTGATGCGGTAAACTTTTTCCACTGCATCCGGATTGGTGGCATCGCATCCTATTCCCCAAATAGTATCAGTCGGATATAAAATAACTCCACCCCGGTGCAAAACTTCAACCGCCTGCAATAAATCCTCAGAGATCCAATCCGTTTTATCGTTGACTTCCATACAGTTGACGAAGATAATAATATTTTCTCCAAACGTAAAGAGCTGAAAAACTCGCAACTTGCCAGCCAGCTTTTCCGTCCAGAATGCCCAGATGTATGCAATATTCTCTGAACCAGCGCCATACACAATGGATTACCGCAGAAACCATCCCCGGCCTGATTCCCTGGTCAAAATAAAACCGGGCCGAAATCCGGGCAAATTGTTCCATTTTTGCCAACTGTTCTTCTTTTGTGTGAATTGCCCAGTGCAGCAAATCACCTTTCATGTGCACCACCGTACTGCCGGGATTCATCCGGATATAATCATGCGGATCAAAACCCATCCACATGGCCTTCCTCCGGTCGAACAGACGAAGTTTCCGATCCGGATACCAGGTTGTAAACCGCATCCAACGCCCGCAATAACTGTTTCTCCGGTTAAAAATGTATCCGTCATGGCTCCACTCACTTTTTGCCTTCCTCACTTCCTGTCTTGCTTGTTCAGAGAGGGCTTCATCAGCATCCAGCGATAAAACGTAATCATAAGTGGCCATCTGCAGTGCCCGGTTCTTCTGCGCAACATACCCGTCGAATTTATGCTGCTCAAACCGTACCCCGTATTTCCGGCATATCGCCTCTGTACCATCCGTACTGAACGAATCCAGCACCAGCACCTCATCGGCAATATCCATTACCGACTCGAGGCACCTCCCGATGTCCCTTTCCTCGTTAAATGATAGTATGACCGCCGAAATTTTTATCATGATGATGGACGCAAATATGCGTCCCTACGTAATGTTAAATTCACGCAGCGCATCGTTGAGGGCCGTCTTCAGATCGGTAGATGCCTTGCGCTGACCGATGATCAGGGCACAAGGCACCTGATATTCGCCGGCAGGGAATTTTTTCGGATAGGTTCCCGGGATCACCACCGACCTCGGTGGCACATATCCGCGGTATTCTAATACCTCAGCACCCGAAACATCCAACACACGGGTTGAACCCGTTATTACCACATTAGCCCCGAGAACAGCTTCGCGACCGATCCTAGCTCCTTCCACTATGATACACCTTGAGCCGATAAAGGCATGATCTTCAATGATTACCGGGGCGGCCTGAACAGGTTCCAGTACCCCGCCGATCCCAACGCCACCGCTCAGATGCACGTTCTTCCCGATTTGTGCACACGACCCAACCGTTGCCCAGGTATCTACCATGGTTCCTTCATCCACATAGGCACCGATATTCACATACGATGGCATCATGATAACCCCCGGAGCCAGGTAAGCGCCGTATCGTGCGACTGCCTGCGGTATCACCCGCACTCCCTGACCTGCATAATCATGCTTCAGCGGTATCTTATCGTGAAATTCCAGCGGACCCGCTGCCATCGTCTCCATCTTCCGGATGGGGAAATAGAGAATCACAGCCTTCTTCACCCACTCGTTTACCACCCATTCATCTCCAGCCGGCTCGGCCACGCGCAACCGGCC
This sequence comes from Bacteroidales bacterium, assembly GCA_041658425.1. Lineage (GTDB taxonomy): Bacteria > Bacteroidota > Bacteroidia > Bacteroidales > UBA12481 > UBA12481. Next base: position 5,690 of record JBBAAF010000134.1, read on the forward strand.
CTTATCCAGTTCCTCAATCACCATTTCTATGGCCTCACGGTAAATCGGCAGGTTCAGCAAGGTGCGATCTTCCCAAACCTGTTGTATAAGTGTTTTTTTCGATTCCATTCTGAGTTTCTTTGAGGTTCAAAGATAGCGGATTACGATTGTTTTTTATAATTTGCACCACTATTCCTGATAACCCGATAAAACCTATGTAGTTATGAACTCCTCACGAATGAAATTGTTCCACCGTTTAGCCCTGCTACTTTCAGCAACACCATTTATAATGTTTGCACAAACTGATTTAAAATGCCAGATTCCGCTGAAAGAGCTGATTTGCTGATGTGCTGATTTTTTGATGTGCTGATGTGATGATGAAAGGACTTGAGGGTGTGAGAGTGTGATGTTGCCAGCAGGCCCCTTATCAATTGCCACTAGCTTTAGCTAGTGGATTGATAGTGAGTATGTTAAATCGGGCTTTAGCCAAAATTGTCGAGGTACTGATTTACTTTTTGATAAATTCAACCAATCTAACCAGATTAAAATGGCCACAAATCTCTTGCCTACACTTAAAGATATCCTCCTGGCTCACAACCGCATCCGCCCGTTCGTTCACCGGACACCTGTTTTAACTTCCGTCAGTATCAATGAGATACTGGGGGCGGAATTCTTTTTCAAGTGTGAGAATTTTCAGAAAGTCGGAGCTTTTAAGTTCCGTGGAGCGACAAACGCCGTGTTATCCCTTACACCGGAAGAGCTTGCGCGCGGGGTAGGAACCCACTCCTCCGGGAACCATGCTGCGGCGCTTGCACTGGCGGCCCGTAATGCAGGTGTACCGGCCTATATCGTGATGCCCCGCACCGCCCCTGAGATTAAAAAGATCGCGGTAGCCGGATATGGGGGGATCATTACCTACTGCGAGCCTACTCTTGAAGCGAGGGAGACCACAATGGCAAAGGTTCAGCAGCAAACCGGCTGCACCTTTATCCATTCGTTTAACCGGTTTGAAATCATTGCCGGGCAAGGAACTGCTGCCGTGGAATTTCTTGAGGACATCCCTGACCTGGATACTATAATGGCTCCTGTTGGCGGGGGGGGGCTCCTCAGCGGAACAGCCATCGCAGCTAAATCCATAAAGCCGGATATCACCGTATGGGCCGGTGAACCTGCCAATGCCGACGATGCCTTCCGTTCGGTACAATCAGGATCCATCCAGTCAGCCGTTCCACCCAATACTATCGCCGATGGCCTGCTCACTTCACTCGGACCGCTTACTTTCGAAGTGATCCGCAACCGGGTGGACCGCATTCTGCTCTGCCCGGAACCAACGATTACAGAAGCCATGCGGCTCATATGGGAACGAATGAAAATTATCATCGAACCCAGTTCCGCCGTCCCTCTGGGTGCTCTAATGGCCAATCCTGATGGCGGATGGAAAGGAAAAAAAATCGGCATCATTTTAAGCGGAGGCAATTGCCAGCTAAAACTGGCGTAGAGACGCAATTATGCGTCTCTACGGCTCCAGCGAAATCCTGCAGCTCACCGGCCGGTGATCCGAATATTTCACCTTCCCGATCTGATAGTCGCTGGAAACCATCTCTTTGGAGTGGAGGATATAATCGATGCGCAGCGGAGCCTTAACATTCGGGAAGGTAATCCCCAGCCATCGGCCTCCCGACCGGAAACTGTCGTACAGGTTACTCCCGATCTTATACGTGGTGTAACTCACCGGAGTGTCGTTAAAATCGCCGCAAACAATTACTTTATAAGGAGAACTGTCGATGTTCTTTCTCACAATATCGGCCTGGGTTGCACGCTTAATATAAGCCATTTTCATCCGGTTGATGATCTCGGTGATCTTGTCGCGCGGAATTCTGGTTTTATTTGTCGTGGTGTCGATCCACTGAAATTCATCGCGGTCGAAATGGATGGATTCCAGGTGATTATTATAAACCCTGATGGTATCAACACCTATTTGGATATCAGCGTACAACATCATGTTTTTGGTAACCTCAAAATGTTCGTGACCGCTCCTGATGATCGGGTACCGGCTGAAAATGGCTAAGCCGTGTTTGCGGTTTAGAGAGGTAAAATTGTATTCTATTACCGCGTGAGGAAGAAAAGTCAGCTTACTTTTGATGAATTCAATCGAGAATTTGCCCGGGTCCTGCAGTGCAAATTCCTGGAAACACAAAATATCCGGTTTCAAATCAGATATATACGAAAATATTCCTTCGCTCTGATTTTTGAGGCCCGACCAGTTAACTATATCAAACAATCTGACGTTGTAGGTCATCACCCTGATCGCATTTTTATCTACAGAAGCTGAACCTGCCGTTCGGGAAATCTGGAAGGTGTGAGAAATCGAGTTCCACCCCAATAGGATCAGGATTATGGGCAAAACAATTGCCTTGCTTCGAAGAATCAGGAAGAGCAGTACAAAAACAAACTGGATGACAATCAGAACCGGGAACAGGAGTCCGAAAAAGGCCAAAGGCCAGACGCTGGCCGGACTGATCCACTGGCTCAGATAGCAGGCTGCCAGAGGAAGCACCATGAACAGGCAAATGAGAAAAAATATCCGCCGCAGTGCTTTGCGCATGCTTCTATTTTTTACTGGATTTAAACAGAATCTCCTTCTCTTCCTTCGATAGCCCCTCGTAACCGTTACGGGCAATCTTGTCGAGAATCTGGTCGATCGTGCGCTGTTCGGCTGCCCGGCGCGCGTTGTATTCCATGTCGGTCTCGGGCCGGTCTTCCGGTCTTTTATACTTGACCTTCATTGCCGGGCGGCGTTTAAAGAGGCTGAATAAGCTGTCCATGAACCGGCTGAATCCTTTCGAAATATCTTTTCCCCGGCGTAATTGTGTGGCGTAAAGAAATCCAAACAGTGCCCCTCCAAGATGTGCCAAATGGCCACCGGCATTGCCCGACCGGATACTCAGAACATCTATCAGAACGGTTGCCATCGCAATATATTTCAATTTGACAGGCCCGAAAAACATCAGGTAGAGAGTGTAATCCGGCACATAAAATGCAATGGCCATGACGATAGCCAGCACTGCAGCCGAAGCACCCAATGCAACAGATTGCGAAACAGATTCCTGGAAGGCGGGAAACAGATTAAAAGCTAAAACATATACCAACCCCCCGGCCAGTCCCCCGATCAGGTAAACAGAAATTAGTTTTTTCGGATTCAGGTATTCCAGGAAGATTTTTCCGAACCAGTACAACCAGAGCATGTTGAAAAGGATGTGAAAAAAATCGTAATGCAGAAACATGTAACTGATTATGGTCCATGGCTTTCTGAGAATCATTTGAGGGTCAGCCGGAAGGGCCAGGTAACTCAGTACCAATTGTTCGAGGTTCTCCTGCCTGAACAGAAAAAACAGTACACCCAGGATCTTCAGGAAAAGGAAGACACCGACATTGATCATAATCAGCTGCGAGAGGGTGCTCCGCTTGCTGAAGGTTCGTTTAAATTCATCGAAAGGATTCATCTTCAATAAAATTGCTGTCGTTTGGTCCGATTCCAGAACTTGATCAGGATAAAACCAAAAATCATGCCGCCAAGATGGGCAAAATGTGCCACATTGTCTCCCGGCTGATTCCAGATGGCTGATACGAACTCAATAACGCCGTATCCCAGCACAAACCATTTGGCTTTGATGGGGATCGGCGGAAACAGGAGCATGAGCTGGGTATTCGGGAACAGCATCCCAAAAGCCAGAAGTATACCGAAAACAGCACCCGAGGCACCAATAGTCGGAATATCCATCCGGAGATGCATCAGTTGCCGGATATATTCAGGCGCCTGCCCCAGGTACATCGGGTTGTTCGGATCCAAAGACCAGTTGGAAACAAACTCCGATACCTGTCCCTGATATTCGGGAAACCGGTGTTTCAGAAATTCCGCAAAGGTATCCGGTGAAAGGGTGTTGATCAGTGCCTGTGCTTCGTTGGCCATCGAATCGATCGCCAGGGAGTTTACCAGCAGATGCAGCGCTGCCGCACCCAATCCGGTTGCAAAATAGTAAACCAGGAAACGCCGGCTTCCCCATACCGATTCCAGCACCCGGCCAAACATCCAGAGTGCGAACATGTTAAAGAACAAATGAGTTAATGTGGCATGCATAAACATGTGCGTGATCAGCTGATGCGGCCGGAAGAGTTCTGAACCCGGATAATATAAGCCCAGATACTTAACCAGATCAATCCCGCTATTAGCCAATACGTAAGTAGCAAGATAAAATATCACATTAATTATCAGCAGATTCAATACCGCAGGTGGCATCGATCCCCCTCTACCTCCAAATCGCTCAAACATAAATTCCTCCTTTATATCAATTTCGTATCCCCAAAAAAGCACTTGTCATCCCCGCGAAGGCGGGGACCCCTTGACGCTACTCCTGGCCCCACTTGAATCTCCACCTTCAGAATTCAGAATTCTAAATTCGAATCTCTAAACTCTCACCTTCAAACTTCCTGAAACAAACCCTATGCAAACTTCTTCTCAATCTCCTCCATCTGTAATATCGTCAGTACCGGTTTGCCTCCCGGGGTGAATTGCGGTTCACGGCAGGCAAACAACCTATCGATCAGTACCTTCACCTCTTCGTCGTGCAGCGAGCGGATAAACGAAAGAGACGAAACCCGTGCGGCTGTTTTCGCCACCTGTTCGCTGTACTGGCCGGCCAGATCCGGTGTTTCATTCTTTAGTTGTTCCAACAGCCCTTCAATCAGGGCTTTAGGGTCACTGGCGTCAACTGAGGCCGGTACCGATCTCATAATAACACTTTGTCCGCCGAAAGGTTGGATGTCGAAACCGATGGCTGTCAGTTCGTCACTCACATCCAACAGTAAATTCAGGTCGACCGGGTTCAGCTCAAAGG
>JBBAAF010000135.1:0-10492 GCA_041658425.1 Bacteroidales bacterium
AAGTCGGTGCTTGGTGTAGTCAAAACAACACTGAAAAAAGGAAACTATTTTGGAGCTTCACAAAATATAAAGCCAATAAAAAACTATCTAAATATTACGTTTCATGATTAACTTGTCATGACACTAGGCCCCTGCATATACCAATAAAGCCAATCCAGCCAGGTATGCGAGGAACATGAAGAAAACCAGAGTATTAACAGATTTCGAAGCTCCCTTAAACTCTTTCCAGATAAAAACACCCCATAATGCTGCAATAAGTGTGGCGCCTTGTCCCAATCCATAGGAGATTGCAAATCCGGCTTTCCCCGATGCAATAATACTCATCGACATACCTATGTTCCAGATCACACCTCCAAGGACGCCGGTAAGATGAACCCCAAAACTTCCTTTTGCATAATCTTTAAACGAAAGGGGTTCTCCAACAAAGGGTCTCTTCATAATTAAATAGTTAAAAAGGAAATTGCTTATCAATACGCCTGATGCAAAAAAGAAAATTGCAGTGTAGGGAGTTAATTTTCCTGCTTCAGGTACTTCAAAACTGGTAACCATCGAACTGGCCACAAAGCGATAAAACAGCGACATCAAAACTCCGGCAGATATTGATAAGAGTATTCCTTTGCTTGAGACTTTCTGAAATGATGCACTATGTTTTTTATAGGCAATTGCATCAATAATTATAGCAGCGACTATCAGGGAAACTCCGCCAAAAAGCCATATCGCGTTGCCCTGTGGTGCAAAAACATAATTAATAATAACCCCCAGAGCCAATGCAATTCCAACACCTACAGGAAAAGCCACAGCCATACCTGCAATTGCCATTGCAGCAACCAGTAAGATGTTGGAAGCATTAAAGATTATGCCTCCCAGAATAGCATTCAATATATTCCCCGGTTCTGCCTGACCAATGTCATCAATAAATCCCCGGCCATTTTCACCATTGCTCCCAAGGGTGAAACCAAGTAAAAGTGAAAACAGGAGAATGCCAATTACATAATCCCAATAGAACAATTCAAAACGCCAGGATTTACCTGCCAGTTTTTGAGTGTTGCCCCACGATCCCCAACAGAGCATTGTTACAATACAGAGGATTATGGCCAGTGAATAACTTTGTGGTATAAACATCGTTTGGTTATTTTTCGAAAGAGAATTTATAGGTATCACTTTTCTTTGGAGCAGTCTTGTATATAAATGCTTGTGTGATATATACTCTGGTTCCTTCTGATTCGGGTCGCTTTTCTCCTTTTACAACCAGTCTGATCTTATGATCTCCGGGTTGCAGATTCATAACATGCCAGATACTTGTAGTATGTTGTTGATATGCAAAATAGTAATAGGTATCTATTCTACGGTGTAAATTACCGTCAATATAAATGTCGGCTTTTCCTCCATCTTTATACCAGTTTCCTTCTAGGGAAATTCCTGTTCCTGAGAAATCAATTACCAGTTCATCGCCTGCATTCTCAGCATAAATCGACTGTTTTCTCAACTGGTTACCACTTCCTGAAGAAACTTCAAAGGGTTTCCATTTCCCTGTAAATGCCCATCCCTTCTCATCAAAAACTGACATGGACTTATCAAAAACAACATCTGGATAAGATACCTCAAGCACTGATGCAACAGGTATCTGGGTTTTGACCATAATCTTCTTATCACTTACCTTTCCTCCATTTCTGACAATCAGATCAAGTGCGTACTTTTTTGTGCTGTTAACAGCCGAATTAAATGAGTAGGTAGTATTGATAAAAATGGAATCACCAACTTCTTTTACTCCTTCCTGCATCTCTTCAGGCAGGCCGCTAAAACCTTTTATTACGCCAAGAACTGCCATTGCATTTGAAGGATTGCAATCGGAATCCTGTCCGCAGCGGGTAGTGATTTCAAGAGTTTTTAATGGGTCACCATCACCATACAACAAACCCATTACAATATATGCACCATTCAGTTTTGCATCGATATTAAAAGTGGAACCAGCTCCACAAATATCAACATCTCCCCATTTTTCATCAAGCTCTTTCCATGAGGCCTGCCAGTCGGATGGATTTTGCTTGTGCAGCTTTATGACATCCCGGACAATCCTGGAGTAATCACTTTCTGCAGGTATTGATCTGAAAGCCTTTTCAATAATTTTTTGAATATCCGACTCAAAATAAGCTTCGGAGTAAAGAGTTGCAACAAAAATGCCTCCATAAACTCCATCTCCGTAGTTCATAATATGGCCAATCTTATCTGCCATTTCAGAAGCAGTCTGTGGCATACCCGGGCACATAAATCCAATGTAATCGGCTTCTATCTGAAAATCAATATCATCGGCATGCATATTATACTCGGGGCTTCCCGAAGCCGGAGCAAAAATACTATCGTAATAATTCTTTCTTGCCTGCATATTAGCGTGCCATAACTGATATCCGGATTTTGCGAACATCTCCTGGTATTTTTTTACAGGAGCTTCAATGCCATACTTATCCATTGTCATTAAGAAAGTTAGTTGTACATAGATATCATCCTGCCACATACTTTCTTTACTATTATTAGGTGTCCATTTGATTGAATCCTCAAAAATCCGGTTCTGAGCCTTGAATTCGGTTGGAGCACCATAGGTAACACCTATCATTTTACCGGCCCAGCCACCGGCAATTTTATCTTTTAAAACTTCAGGTTTGATAGTTCTGAAATCATCTGATGAGTTTTTACAGGAAAAAACAAACAGAATAAGAGCTGAAAGAGAAATCAGCAAATTAGTTTTTATCATCATTATGTATTTTAAGTTTTTAAATCGGTACATGCATCATCCTGTCCTCAATAAATGTACTCATTTGAGTTACCGGCATTTTTTGTTTCACATAAAAATGTTTCCCCTCCGGGTTGTTTTCCCATCTGTTGCTTCCATCCGGATTCACAATGATCTTACCTCTGACAAAGTCGAAGAAACCTTCGGTCCCGTAAACCCCGATAAGTATTGAGGTCTCATCCCAGCTCATTCTCCCGTCTTTATCTTCTGCTGAAAGAGGAATACTGATGCTAAACACATCTTTCACAGGACTGTTTTTTATATCAGATTTTATCAATTTCAGTCCGGTGCGGATATCCCAACCTATTTCGAACCCTGTAAAGATTATCTCACCGGGCCAGTTTTTATAAACATATTCTGATGCTGTAGAGTCCATATAAACATTGAACTCCCTGCCTTCAGGAAACCTACCTGCCATCGAGACGAGCCTTTTAATCTTTCTTATAACCAGCTCTTTCCCGGTAAGAAGTGAGATATTATCGGGTTGTGACTTAAGCAGATTGTTCAGATTAGTTAAAAATCCGACTGTAACAATTGTTACACTTTTATCGGGTTGGTTAATAAGTGTTTTTCTGTAAACATCAACAGCATCAGCAACTTCATTGGTTGATTTTATTGTATGAGGATACTTTGCAACAATTGAATCAGCCCAATGTTGTGAGGATCCAAGATTTACGCCCTCCCTTTTCGGCGCACCGATGGCTAACCCTGCACGGCCGAAATAGGTATTTATAACCTCAATGGATGGTGCCACCAATTCGTGTTTATTGGATGAGACTGTTGCAAGAATCTCTGCTTTCCCGCTGTCGGCCATTGCATGCAGAAATGCAAGCGCTCCAACATCATCATAATCGGGACCAAGATCGGTATCAAAGATGATTTTTACCCGTTTATCACTCTTTTTACTGGTAAGGTTTGTACAACCCCAAAACAGAAATAATGCCGCCAGGAACAGTGAAATGAAATGCTTCATAGGAGATTGTTTACAGGTCAGAAGGGTCGGTCTCAAATACTTCATCTTTTAAATCATCTGCAGATAAAGTACCATTTGAACCGGGAGTCAATTTCAAACATGTTCTTTGTTAGTTTACAGTGTAAAGGTACTCTATAATTCATCACAGATCGTGTTTTCATTAAGGCAAGCCTTTCGTTAGAAGCAGAAGCTTTTTCAGATCCTCCTCCAGATGGTTCGAGAACTGTCCTGTCGTCTCCACTTCTAAATCAGCCACTTACAAGAATTTTCGAGTAAGTGGCTTTTTCATTTGCACACCATTTGCAAACAAGTCAGGGGTCAGGTAAGCTATTCTCTCCCGCAATTCCCTCCTTGGAAACAAACGCTGGACTGCATTTTTCAAGACGCTTTTTTGCCGAATCTTTTATAGCTCTATACCTCACGAGAATTTTACGAATACTTTTGGTCGCATTTTGCGAACAACGTTTAAGTATAACTGCATCGACTTTTGTGTAGCGATGGTTGTAATGACATAGGTGTACAGATTTGGTAGATCCGATATAGCGTCCTACCTTTAGTATCCCTGTTCATGACACTTGTTCAGGCGACCCGCACAGTTAGACTTAAAGATAATTAGTACCAATCGAATTTAAAAAGACATGAAAAAGTTACCGGTTACAATTATCTTGGCTTTATTCTTACTCTCTTCCTGTGAGAAAGGTTCTCTGCCAGAGGTCGAGACGCTCCCGGCCAGTATTGCAGATGCGACACACGTAACTCTTAATGTTAATGTCATTGACGAAGGGCGCACGGCTGTTACAACCAGAGGTTTTTGTTGGGCGTTGACTGCTAATCCCACTGTCAATGACAATTTCAGCCAGAATGAATTTGGGCCAGGTAAATTTACACAGGATATTGAAATCGTTCCTGATACAACCTATTACGTCAGGACTTATGCTACAAATAGTTCTGGTACTGTATATGGCAACGAGATTAGTTTTTCAACGACCGATTCTTTGCCTGGAAGTTTTTCCGATTCAAGGGACGGAACAAAATATCATTGGGTAAAGATTGGGAATCAGATCTGGATGGCTGAAAACCTTGCATATTTGCCTTCTGTTAATATATCCTCAAGCGGATCAGAAACCTCTCCTTTTTACTATGTCTTTGGTTATGAAAGAGCAAGTGTTAATGACGCGAAAGCCACTGCCAATTATGCCACTTATGGGGTGTTATACCGATACTGAACTGATTTGAAGGGATCATCAACCACCGATTCTGATAAATTGTCTGATTCATGGACAGCTTTGTCTTCCAGGTTACTTTACTTTGCCGACATGTCTGGATTTCTAACAAACGGTCAGGTTGAAGCATACAAAGGGATGCACAAAACGGCATCCGTTGAGAAGCGTGATCGAATCAAAGCCATTTTGATGCTTAACAGCGGATACTCCCAGAAAGAGATTGCGGAGGTTCTTCTGTTGGATGAAAGCACGATCTGGAGGTGGTTCAATCTTATAAGAAGAATGGCTTACATGCCCTTCTGAAAGACAATTACAAAGGGGGTACTGCGAAACTTACTGACGATCAGATAGCAGAACTTGATTCGCATTTGTCGGAGAAGGTCTACCTTGATGCCAAAGAAATCTGTGCTTATGTTTTGGCTGTCTATGGTGTTAAATACACGAGCAAAGGCATGAGAAATTTGCCGTGTTCCGGGCTGTTATCCTTCGATTTCTGGATAACATAGATCAGCACAAGGCTGAGTTGAGGTCTTTACTAACTGAGAATTTTCAGATCATTGACCCGGCCTAAACCTGCAAATTCGAATTCATTGAGTATAACTTAATGATTTCAATATCTTTTAAAACCCGTTGCTGGTTAATAACAGGTACGCCTTTCAGACTAAAATCGTTCAAACCCATTTCAACAGGCGATTTCAGTATTTTCAAGTGGTTCATTTGGTTTTCGGATTTAAATTGAAATACGAATAGTTTGCAGCCTGACCGATTTTCAGAAACCGTCTGCTGATTACAGGTGATCCGTTTTCAGGAGTAAATTCAGCAACCAGCACATAACCACCTGTTTGGGTAGGCAAAGTCAATGAAACCGGGATGTCGGTACGTAAAAACGATTGCAATTTTACCGGTAGCGTTTGTTCTGCAACGTATTTCCCAGTCTGATCAATTAACTTCAGTTTTACAGTTCCTGAAAGGGGAGATGCAAGATTGTTAACTCCAACCAAATTAAAGAGTAACGATGAACCTGGTTGGTGAGGTTCAGTATATTTGGTGTACCGCTCGTCGGTCAGATTGATAAACGTAGCCGCAGGTGCAAATGCATGCTGAAACCAATCAAGGGTAGGGGTTGGATTCAGGTTTTTGATATTGCCCGAGAACCAGTCGCCTGTGTATCCGTAATTATTCGCCAGATAACAAAACGCCAGTACTCCGGCAATGGAAGGTTCGCTTCGAAGCCACTCGGTTTCCAACTGCATCCAATAAGCCTGCAATTCCCGGTTTTGTTCGGGGGCAGAGTTCTTTCCCAGATAATAATCATATACATCAACTGTTAATTTACTGGGCATTCCGTTGCGCCACAGCCAAATCCAGCCATACTCGTTCACCAGTTGAGCCGAGCTTGATTCCTGAATATTTCGAAGAATGCCGGGTTTAAAATCAAGGTTGCCAAGCGGATAGAAGTTTTTGTTTGACCCGGGCTGTTGATTGCTGATACGCCCCTGATAGGGGTGGGGTTCATCCATTTCATCCAGAACCATGTGATTGCCAGTCATGTAACCGGCATCCCAAACGCGCGTGGGATCGAGCTTTTTCAATTCGGGAATCAGCGTGTTACCAATGTAATCGTCCCAGTTTTCGTTGATGGCATCCCAAATGGCAATGCTCGGGTGGTTTCCGTCTGTCCATACCCAGTCGGTATATTCCTTACGAATCTGATCGTCCCAGCCGTGATTCTGCCAGTAAAGCCATTCATTCTGAAACATCAAGCCGTATTCATCGGCAAGGTCGTACCAAAAATCAGGAGCAATACCCACACAAATACGCATCATGTTCCAGTTGAGCTGTTTAGGGTAATCAATCAGCAATTTTTTCACCCATTCCCTGTCCCAAACCAGATTACCACAGTCGGGATCTTCGAAGAAGCGCTGAAGGGTAACATTAGTCCCTCTCAAAATGATTTTTTCGCCATTGAGATAAAAGAACTTCCCTTTTCGGGTGAAGTCACGCATTCCAAACTGTTTACTCAACTCGTCGGAAACGCCTTTGTCAGTTTTCAGAGTTGCCTTAGCCAGATAAAGGAACGGTTTTTCGGGCGACCAGTTTGTAAATTCCTGAATTGGAATTTCGAGCATTGCTTCTGATATATTGTCGCGTTTGGCAGCGAACCGACCACTCTTGCTGGCAACCACTTTCCCGGTCAGTTTTTCAGCAATCGAAATATCAAGTGTAACCGAATCAATCATGGCATCGCCGTAAAAAATCTGCGCCGGACTTAAATTCCTGATCTGCGCCTTCACAGTAACTTTTTTACTCGAAACTGATGGCAAAACCAACAACCGGTTAACCCGCACTTTTCCGGTGAACGAAACCAGCACATCGTCCCAAATTCCGGGGAGATAGTGCTCTTTCTCTTTATCGGTTCCACCGGCAGCTTCACTGGGTAGCCAAACACGGTCACCAACTTTAATCAGGATTTCGTTTTCGGCACCAAACTTTATAGCACTAGTTAACGGAAATTCAACCGGAGTGTAGCAGGCCATTGACGTTCCCAAGTCAATACCGTTCACATACACCTGAGTCACATACTGGCTTTTTTTGATGGTAAGCATCCCCTCTTTGCCTTCCAAATTTTTGGGAATGAAAACCGTCTTCCGATACCAACTGTAGCGCGGTGTGTAATCAATATTGTAAAGATTGTGCTGTTCTTTGGCTTCAACTTTATCGACACGTTTAAAAAACTTGTCGTAATCCTCAATTTTGGGTTCTGCCAGGTGAACAAGACCCGGAACCGGAATTGTGCGGCTGAATTTCGCCGGATGGAATGCATTGACCGTCTGATCAAATTGCCAGATTCCGTTTAAATTGATGGTGTTACGGTGAGGCTGCTGTGCTGTAGATGTAACTACAACGAACAGCATGAGCAATAGGATGTTTAAAATTTTCATCATAAACATAGTTGATTGTTACTTTTGGTACGAAGCCTCTGTTACAGGGAACATGGTAACCCGGAATTTCGTTGTTCCGTAAGGTACCAACTGGATTTTAACCGGAATGCCGTTTTCTATGGGCTTTTCTGGTAGTACTTTATTTTCAGTAGGTTTCCAGTCAAACTCCATTGCATTTGCCGTGAGTTTTAAAGGAGCGTCGAGTGACCAGTTCCAGTGTTCGGGCATTCCCTTCCGTTCAATAGTAATAAGTTGCGAAGCATTTTCGGGTTTAACATTCAATGCATAATTGAACTTTGCTCCCGGAGCTTCATGGTTAGGATCCACATCGGGGATAGGAAGCGAAAACAGCAACGGGCCATAGTAAACACAAGCATAAGGGTTGTGTATGGTCGTTTCCTTGGCCATCTTGTGATAGCGGTCGAAATACGAAATCTGCGGGTACGGGGTCTCATTTCCTTGAACCACCTTAACAGACATTGGCAGCGCCAATTCAATTTTATCGTTTCTGTTCCATTTTCGGGCAATTTTAACAAAGCCACCTGTTTCTTTTTCTATTTTCAAGGCTTCTTCGTTAATTTTAACAGCCGGATTGGCACACCACTCGGGGATGCGCAGATAAATAGGAAACTCGGCTGTTTGTGAGGGATTAACTGTCATTTGTATTGTTTCCCCGAAAGGGTAATCGGTTTTGCTGGTAATTTCGGTTGTAGCATTACCTGCAACTTCAGCGGTTACCTTGCATGGGCCATATAATGTGGCTGCCAGTCCGTGGTCGCGGGTAGCCATCCACATATTCATAATATAGTTGGGAAGAACCCGGCAATTGTTGGCCACACAGCATAACACAGGGTGCCCTAATCGGGTAAATTTATATGCATCCTTGCCCGGGCAGATAGGTTCTTCGCCGGGAAGTTGATTACTAAACCGGTTCATGCTCTGATAATAGCACATCGTGGAGAAGTCGCGCGAAACAGGTGCCGGCGCAGCATTGAAGAATACTTTCTCGATTTTGTCAGAGTACTTATCTTCTCCGGTAATTTGCAGAAGACGGTTAAAGGTATTTATAGCAGCGGCCACATCGCAGGTTTCAACATTACGTGTAGCGCCAATGCCAGCATGGTATTCTTCGCCCGATGTGAGTCCTACAGGCAGCAAATTAAGACTTTCAGCCCAATCCAGTGCCTTGGTTGTGGCACTGAGGTCCTGCTTATTACCTGTAAACAAATAGAGCATGGCCGGAACCCGAATGTTCTCGTAAAAAATAACGTTATGTCCCGGATGCAGTTTACTGGCATTCCAGTTGGCCGAGAGTGTCTGATATTCCTTTTTGTTGCCAAAAGCCTTGATATTGTGACGAATAGCTGTATCGCCTGTAAGGAGGTAGGTGTCCATCATGGGATCGATATTTACTGAACCCGAAACTGCCTCGAAATGATCCAATAAGTTGGGGAGGGAATAATTCCGGTAAACTTTTGTTAAGGCCTGCAATACCTTTTCTTTGCCCGATGCCTGATAGTAGGCTACCAGGGCGCGACCCATGTGCGAATGTGCCCAACTGTTAAATTCCACCCAGCCCTGGGTGCTGTCGATCAAGGCCTTTTTAGGAAGCCAGTAAATAAATGTTTCGCCACCACGCAAAACTCCATTCACTACGGTGTCGAGCCTGGTTGATACCTTTTTTATTAAAGCGGAATCGTGGAGGATGTAACCCAGCCTGATGGCACCATCTAACCAGTAACTGCATTGTTCCAAAGGCCAACCACCACCATTTGGTGTTGCCCCCATAGCTTCGAAGCCATATCCTTTCCAGGCTTTTTCGAATGTTGGAGAATATTCATCCAAATGACCGGTAATGCCTTTGGCAGCATCTTCAGCCCAGTCACGGATCCAACCTTCGGGAGTAACTGCACCGGGCGTAAGCGGAATAAATACGGGTGCCACTTTAAGAAACGATGTGTTTTGTACAAGGGTACCTGTTATGCTTGGCGTTGTTTTGCTTGTACATGCTATTAACACTGCTGTAATTATACAGATGAAAAGCGCCTGCTTTGCAATTTTTTTTCTCATAAAATTAGCTTTTAAGTTGTTAATCGTTGTTTAAAATGATTTACGTAATATTAACAAAAAGGGATTGTCCATTTTTCCCTTCTTTCCGGCAAGGATCATCTCAGCCATGTTGCGCCCCATCTGGGCAAAATCGGTTGACAGGGTGGAAAAGCCGCTTAAATTGACCACCCTCCGCCAATTGAAGTTGACCACTTCTCGCCGAAGTTGTTGACCACCCCATTCTGTTATCCTTCAAATCGCTCATTTAAGCCACTTTTTAGCTGTTGTTCAAAGATAACTTTTTTGTTAATCCAGTTCAATAAGTTCACCTTGTTTGCCAGATAACTTTTTCCGCAATGATTCTCCTTGTAATTCAATACGATGAGCATCATGAACAATGCGGTCCAGGATGGCAACGGTTTGCTCTCCAATGATGTCATACCACTGTGCAACCGAGACCTGCGAGGTGATAATGGTAGAGTAACCCGTTTAACATATTGGGTTCCATTAGTATTAA
>JBBAAF010000136.1:0-10416 GCA_041658425.1 Bacteroidales bacterium
TTCTGCAAAATCCATGTTTTAAAGATTTGATTATACTCTCCTCTTATTACAAAATCCTTCTGCCTGGCAGGTGGTGGTCAAATTTTATATATTATTGTGCAACAACTACGATTGCCATGGAAGACACGATTTTAATTCTGGATTTCGGATCCCAATATACCCAGCTTATCGCGCGTAAGATCAGGGAATTAAACGTGTATTGCGAAATACATCCATTTAATAAGCTCCCGGTCACCGGTAGCCATATCAAAGGAGTGGTCTTGTCGGGAAGCCCTTTTTCAGTGCGTGATCAAAACGCACCGAAACCTGATCTTTCAAGCTATAAAGGAGTGGTACCGATTCTGGGAATTTGTTATGGGGCCCAATATTTATCTCATTTTTTTGGGGGAGAAGTACTCCCTTCAAACCAACGGGAATATGGCCGGGCAAATCTTTCCTTTATTGATCAATCGGATCCGCTCTTCGGTGGAATTTCCCAGAACACCCAGGTTTGGATGTCGCATGGCGATACAATTGCGAGAATCCCGGATAATTACCGTATTACAGCCAGCACTAACGATGTCAGAGTGGGAGGTTTTCGCATCGAAGGGGAGCCAACCTTTGGCATTCAGTTCCATCCCGAAGTTTACCATACCCTCGAAGGAAAGGATCTCCTGAGGAATTTTCTGGTTGATATCTGCGGATGCAATCAATCATGGACTCCGGATATCTTTATTGAAAGTACCATCAAATCAATCCGGGGAATTGTAGGCAATGATCCGGTGGTTCTTGGTTTGTCGGGCGGAGTGGATTCAACCGTGGCCGGAGTTCTGTTGCAAAAGGCGATCGGAAACCGGCTTACGGGTATTTTTATCGATAATGGCCTTCTCCGGAAAAAGGAATTTGATACGGTTCTGGAATCCTATAAGCATCTGGGAATAAATATAATAGGTGTCCGTGCTGCTGATGAGTTTCTGTCCCAGTTAAAAGGAGTGACAGATCCTGAAAAAAAGCGCAAAGCGATCGGACGCGTATTTATTGAAGTCTTTGAGAGAGAGGCAGCAAAATTGACAGATATTCGCTGGCTTGCGCAAGGCACCATCTACCCGGATGTGATCGAATCCGTTTCGGTAAACGGGCCGTCGGCAACTATCAAATCTCACCATAATGTAGGGGGATTGCCCGAGAAGATGCACCTGAAAATAGTTGAACCGCTGAAACTTCTGTTTAAGGATGAGGTGCGCAGAGTAGGGCAGGCGCTGCATATTCCGGAAGCCTTTCTGAAAAGACATCCTTTCCCGGGACCGGGATTGGGAATTCGTATCCTGGGTGCTGTTGATACCGATAAAGTTCGTCTGTTACAGGAAGTCGACCATATTTTCATCCAGGGATTGAAAGAGGCTGAGCTTTACGACCACGTCTGGCAGGCAGGAGCTATGCTATTACCGATTCAGGCAGTGGGAGTTATGGGCGATGAAAGAACCTATGAAAGCGTTGTTGCGCTGAGGGCGGTTACTTCAACCGACGGAATGACAGCCGATTGGGCTCATCTGCCATATGAATTTCTGGCGCGCATTTCCAATGAAATAATTAACAGGGTAAGGGGTATTAATAGGGTTGTTTACGATATCAGCTCCAAACCACCGGCTACTATCGAGTGGGAATAGGAAAGAAAATGCGGTTGATCAGAGGGCCAATTTCTTCAAGCGGCAGAATATAGATGATTCAGATCAGACGGTTCCCGAATGCCCATGAAGCAGTTTCAAATAATACATCGATACTTGGACGTGAATAATTGACCTTTTCTTCATTGCTCAGACTGATCGTCCGGTCGTCTTCAATCAGAACATGATGTAAAAGCCGGGGGTTATATGAATTATTGATGAATGCTATTCTCCCCGTTTTCTGGATTTGACTGATGAAAAGCCTACTTTCGCAGGGTCAAAAAAAATCAATTATCGCGATGGAAATTATACTGAGCTGGATATCAGTAAATTGGATAGAAGTTGCGGCAGCTTTGGTGAGTTTTACGTACGTGATTCTAGCCATTAAACAAATCATCTGGCTCTGGTTTTTCGGAATTCTATCGGCCATTCTATATGCATGGGTTTATGAGCATTCCGGATTTTATGCAGGGATGGCACTTCAGGCCTATTATGCAATCATTAGTATTTATGGATGGTTCCATTGGTCGGCGAGAGCGAAGGATCCGGATGCGGATGCCAGGCTTCCGGTAATCCGTGCGAGTTGTCGCTTACTGATCATTCTGATCGTTTTATGGCTTCTATTATGGCTGTTTATCGGTTTCATACTTAATGAGTATACTAACTCAACTATCCCTTATTGGGATGCCTTTACCGCTTCGGGGGGAATTGTGGCAACCTGGATGCTTACCAGGAAGATACTCGAACAATGGCTTTTCTGGATTGTTATTGATTCTGTATCGATCGGATTGTATTTGTGGCAGGAACTTTATGCCACCACCATATTGTTCCTGGTGTATATAATTATGGCTATAGTGGGTTACCGGCAATGGAGAAAAGCATGGATAACAACAGTATAAACCGGTTTTTTTTTATTACAGGTGCCGAATCCACAGGTAAAAGTACCCTTACCGAAGAGCTTGCAAAACAGTTTGGAGGTATTGGCATACCTGAATATGCACGTACTTATCTCGAATCCATAAACCGTCATTATAATTATGCAGATGTTGAGTCAATCGCCCGTCGTCAGATCGAACTGATCTATCAGAACCGGAAAAACCCAATTGTTTTTTTTGATACCTGTCTGATTAATCTAAAGGTCTGGTTTCGTGAAGTATATAATGATGTACCTGGCTGGCTCGAAGAGGAGATTCCGCGGGCCGGGCAAGGTATTTACCTGTTATGTGAACCCGATTTGCCCTGGCAGTATGATCCCCTAAGGGAAAACCCGCATCGAAGGGAATATTTGTCGGAACAGTATGAACAGGAGCTTAATGCAGCAGGATTTACCTATTTTCGGGTCTTTGGAAAAGGGGAAGAACGAGTTCAAAATGCAATAGAAATAATTAATCGGGTGCTCATATGTTAGATGAACATTTTTACATGGTTGCCAAAACCTTTCAGGGACTTGAAGAGGTTCTGGCACAGGAAATCCGGGGACTGGGCGTGCAGGATATCGAGATTTTGAACCGTGCCGTCCGGTTCAAGGGCGACCTTAAAACTCTTTATGGTGCCAATTACAGGCTAAGGACAGCCCTGAAAGTACTGGTGGAAGTGGATACTTTTCCGGCAAAGAACGACTTTGAACTATACCAGGGAATCCAGAAGATCGATTGGGTCAGATTTCTCGAACCTTCTATGTCGATGGCTGTTGAGTGTGTGCTGTTTTCAGATCATTTCTCGCATAGTCAGTTTATTGCTCAGCGAACCAAGGATGCGGTGGTGGATCAGTTCCGCGACCGCACCCGCAAACGCCCGAGTGTCGATCGCGATAACCCTGATTTGCTGATTTCTATTCATATCCAGGATACAAAGGTCAATGTGCTTTTAGACAGTTCCTGCAGTTCACTGCACCGCAGAGGCTACCGCTCGCAATTACACCAGGCACCGGTAAACGAAGTATTAGCAGCCGGACTGCTTTTGCTTGCGGGTTGGAATGGAAAAGGAAACCTGATTGATCCCATGTGCGGATCGGGTACATTTCTGATAGAAGGAGCTATGATTGCCATGAATATTCCCCCGGGCACTTTTCGGCCTAATTTCGGCTTTGAAAAATGGAAAAACTTTGATCCTGAATTATTTACAGAAGTAGCTGACCAGGTCGAACAGAATGTCCATTTTAAACACCGGATTGTGGGTTCCGATAAGTCGGTTAAATCCATCCAACTGGCCCGTGAGGGAGTACACCGGTCATTCCTCGATAAAAAGATCGAGCTCGTTCATGAATCTATTGAAAATTATATCCCGCCGGCCGGCGGTGGCTGGATGATCACAAATCCTCCGTATGACGAAAGACTCAAAGTTGAGAATATCCTGGGTTTATACCGGCTTATCGGTGACCGGATGAAACAGCATTACAAGGGATATCAGGTTTGGATTTTCAGCGGAAATCCTGATGCCATGAAATCCATCGGATTGCATCCTACGAAAAAAATACCGATGCTCAACGGTTCCATTGAATGCTCATTCCGTCGTTATGACATTTATGAAGGCAGTAAAAAGGCAAAATACCAGAAACCTCTGATAACTAAGAAATGAAGAAGTTCTTGAGATATATGGACATGCCCGGTGAAAACCACGGTGACCAGATATTTTCAGGATAATCTTTGAATTAACCGATTGTTTTCGCGTACACTTCAAGCTCGGTGCCAGTCAGGGTAACCTGGTCAATAAACCGGTTAACCAGGATTGGATACAATTCCTGATCTTTTCCTGCTTTAGCACTTATTTCCAATGTTTTAAGATCTGTGGCTAATGAGTCCATCCCCATTACAGCAACGGATGATTTTGCTTTATGAGCAAGAGCTCCAAGCGCCATGTAATCCCCGTTTTTGAGGTGTGAGGTAAGTCCCTCTGTGAATTCAGGAAGCTGATCAATAAATAGTTGAATCATCTCAACAATTAATTCGTTACTACCCGACGACATACTTTCGAGGTAAGTCAAATCAGCATAGGTGAACTTTCCTGCCATAATGGATTGGTTTATTTAAGAGGTGAAGTTAATTCACAAACCCGATATTAGTCATGAATTTTCTGTTTCGAATGGCCTATATTTGTAAGAATACCAAATTGGAAAAATTATAAATATGTCAGCTAAGATAACGCCTTTTACCCAATTTCATCAATCGATGGGGGCCCGGATGGAGCCCTTTGCAGGATATCTGATGCCCATCGAATATGCAGGAATAACTGCAGAACACATGCAGGTTCGTGAAAAACTCGGAGTTTTTGATGTTTCCCACATGGGAGAATTCTGGGTAAAGGGTCCGAAAGCATTTAGGTTGGTGCAGAAGCTGACTACCAACGATGTAGCTGCCTTATACGATGGCAAAGTACAGTATAGCTGCTTCCCGAACGGTAAGGGTGGGATTGTAGATGATTTACTCGTATATCGCGTCAATCCTGAAACCTATCTACTCGTTGTCAATGCAGCCAATATTGAAAAAGACTGGAACTGGTGTGTGAAGAATGCTTATGAAATGGGACTTATAGTGGGGAAGGAGATTTACAATGCATCGGATGAAATAGCCCAGCTGGCCATTCAGGGCCCTCTTGCGCTGAAAGCTATGCAAAAGCTCACATCGGAAAATGTTGAAGACATGGAATATTATACCTTCAAAAAGATTCCGTTTGCCGGTATTAAAGAGGTGATCTTTGCTACCACCGGGTATACCGGATCCGGCGGTTGTGAGATTTATTGCGCAAATGAAGATGCTGCAGTGCTTTGGCATGCTGTTATGGAAGCCGGTGAGGAATTCGGGATCAAGCCGATAGGACTGGGTGCACGGGATACGCTTAGGCTTGAAATGGGGTATAATCTGTATGGACATGATATCAATGATGAAACATCCCCGATTGAAGCCGGTTTGGGTTGGATTACTAAGTTCGTGGAAGGTAATGATTTCATTGACAGGCCTTTGCTTGAAATGCAGAAAAATGATAAGCCAAAGCGCGACCTTCGTGGATTTATAATGAAGGAACGCGGTATACCGAGACAGCATTACAATATTGTAAATGAAGCTGGTGATGTAATAGGTGAAGTTACATCAGGAACTCAGTCACCCATGCTCCAGATCGGTATCGGGATGGGCTACGTAAAACCTGAATACTCAAAGATCGGAACCGAAATTTTTATCCAGGTGCGGAATAAAAATCTTAAAGCAGAGATTACCAAGACACCATTCATTAACTCAAAATAATCCAACCAACTTAATTTTATCAGTATGAGAAAACATATTTTTAACGCAGGCCCATGCATCCTGGCCGATGTGGTTCGTGAAAATACAGCAAAAGCAGTTATCGAACTGGGTAACAGCGGCCAATCTATCATGGAAGTCTCCCACAGGGGTAAAGATTTCGAGGCCATTATGAAAGAGACAACAGATCTCTTTAAGGAAATCCTGGAAATCCCGGAAGGGTATTCGGTCCTCTTTCTTGGCGGTGGAGCCAGTCTCCAGTTCGCCATGATACCGTTCAATTTCCTGAATACAAAAGCAGCCTACCTTAATACGGGTACCTGGGCCAGTGGAGCCATCAAAGAAGCCAGGCTTTTCGGAGAAGTCCAGGTTTTAGCATCATCTGAAGATAAAAATTTTAGCTATTATCCCAAGAATTATAAGATTCCTTCAGATGTTGATTATTTTCACATTACTACCAATAACACCATTTTTGGAACAGAAATTCTTAAAGATCTCGATTCCCCGGTACCGCTGATCGCAGATATGTCGTCAGATATTCTCAGCAGGCCGGTGGATGTATCGAAATACGCGTTGATCTATGGCGGCGCTCAGAAAAATATGGGACCGGCAGGTGTCACCGTTGTAATCTTGAAGAATGAAATGCTCGAAAGAGTAACCCGGATGAATATTCCCACCATGCTGAAATATCGTGTGCAAGTTGAGAATGATTCGATGAAGAATACACCTCCCTGTACCGCCATTTTTACCGTGAGAGAGGTTTTAAAATGGGTTAAATCACTTGGCGGACTGAAGGAAATGGATCGCAGGGCTCAGGAAAAGGCTGATTTATTGTACAAAGCCATTGACTCAAGCAAGGTGTTTGTTGGTACGGCTGCTAAAGAAGACCGTTCCAGAATGAATATCTGCTTTGTCATGAAGGAGGGGTACCAGGATAAGGAAGCTGATTTTAACACCTTCGCTTCTTCAAAAGGTATCGTTGGCATCAAAGGGCACAGGTCTGTCGGAGGTTTCAGGGCTTCCTGCTATAATGCACTTGAACTGGCAAGCGTCCAGGTTCTGGTTGATGCCATGAAGGAATTCGAAAAGTCCATTCTTTAATCAATTCTTCAGAAATTATGAAAAAAGTATTAGTTGCCACCGATAAACCATTCGCACCAATTGCCCTTAAAGGCATCCGTGAAGTGGTTGAAAACGCTGGTTATAAATTACTGCTGCTGGAAAAATATACAACTCCGGAACAGTTGTATGAGGCAGTAGCAGAAGCGGATGCAGTGATTATCAGGAGCGATCTGGTTACCCGGGAGGTACTGAATGCCGGTAAAAACCTGAAGATTGTGGTTCGTGCCGGTGCAGGTTATGATAATGTTGATCTTGCAGCTGCAACCGAAAAAGGCGTTGTTGTTATGAACACACCTGGCCAGAATTCCAATGCTGTTGCTGAACTGGCACTCGGGATGATGGTTTATGGTGCAAGAGGATTCTTCAGTGGAAAATCAGGGACCGAATTAAAAGGTAAAAAGGTTGGTATTCACGCTTTTGGTAATGTCGGTAAATATGTTGCCACCATCGCTAAAGGTTTCGGTATGGATGTGTATGCCTACGATCCCTTTGTGCCAAAAGCTGCCATTGAAGCCTGCGGTGTAAAACCTGTTGATACTGCCGAGGATCTCTACAAAATCTGTCAATATGTTTCGCTGCATATGCCGGCTAATGACAAAACAAAAAAATCTATTGGTGCTGCGCTTCTCTCTTTGATGCCTAACGACGGGGTAGTGGTTAACACAGCCCGCAAAGAGGTCATCGATGAAGATGGATTGATGCAGATAATGGAGCAAAAGCCTAAGTTTCAGTACCTGAGCGATGTGGCTCCGGATGCTGTCGAAGCTTTTCAGGCTAAATTTGCCGGCAGGTTTTATGCAACTCCGAAAAAGATGGGTGCCCAGACGGAGGAAGCAAATACCAATGCCGGTATAGCTGCTGCCGAACAGATCAGGGACTTTTTTGAAAAGGGAGATAAGAAGTATCAGGTTAATAAGTAGAGACGCATACTTGCGTCTATCCATCAGCAGTTGTCAGTTATCAGTTGTCAGTTGTCAGTTTTTCGGAAAGTAGTCAGCTAACCGATAACCGACAACCCACAACAAAAATTTAACCTCCTCTATGGCTGTTCTTAAACCTTTTAAAGGCGTTCGCCCGCCGAAAGCTATTGCTCACTTAGTGGCATCGCGGCCGTATGATGTTCTGAATTCCAATGAAGCCCGCGCTGAAGCGGCCGGTAATGAAAAATCATTGCTGCATCTGATTAAACCGGAAATCAATTTTACACCGCCAATCGATGAACATGAACCTGCGGTTTATGCCAAGGCAGCAGAAATGTTTGATCTTTTCCAGTCCAATGGCTGGCTGGTGCAGGATGCAAAAGATTGCTACTATATCTATGCCCAAACCATGAACGGCATCAGGCAGTATGGCCTTGCAGGCTGCGCCGGTGTTCAGGATTATATCGATGGAATCATTAAGAAACATGAACTTACCCGTCCCGATAAAGAGGAAGACAGGATGAAGCATGTTCGCGTAACCAGTGCGAATCTTGAACCCGTGTTCTTTACCTATCGCGCCGTTACTCAGCTTGATCAGATAGTTGGCTCATGGGTTGCTGAACATCCTGCCGAGTATAATTTCACCTCCGTTGATGGCATTGGACATCATTTCTGGGTTATCGACAATGATCAGATCATTAACCGTATAACAGAACTGTTTGCCGAAATACCTTATACCTATGTGGCCGATGGCCACCATCGTACGGCTGCAGCTGCTTTAGTGGGTAATGAGCGCCGGAAGGCTAACGCAAGCCATAACGGAACCGAGGAATACAACTTTTTCCTTGCCGTTCATTTTCCTGATAACCAATTGAGGATCATAGATTATAATCGGGTAATCAAAGACCTCAACGGTTTGACCGTTGATCAGCTTCTGGATAAACTGGCGGTGACTTTTATGGTTAAAAAGATTGGACCCGATATTTACAAACCTTGTTGTCTGCATAATTTTGGTATGTATGTGGATGGTAACTGGTATAGCCTTACCGCTAAACCTGGTACTTATAATGACAATGATCCCATCGGTGTTCTGGATGTAACCATCAGTTCTGATTTAATCCTCAGGGATATCCTTGGAATTCAGAACCTGAGGACCGACAAGCGCATCGATTTTGTAGGAGGGATCAGGGGTCTCGGTGAAATACAAAAGAGGGTTGATTCCGGTGAAATGGCGGTATCCCTGGCTTTGTACCCAGTTTCCATGAAGCAATTGATGGATATTGCCGATACCGGTAACATTATGCCCCCGAAAACAACCTGGTTCGAGCCCAAGCTCCGGAGCGGGTTGGTGATACATAAATTGTAATATACGTTGAAACTCACGTAGAGACGCATGATATGCGTCTCTACACTGCGTCTTGCATAATGCACGTAGAGACGCATGATATGCGTCTCTACATTGCGTCCTGCCAATATTTATATCATTTCTTACCTGGAATTAACCTGTACCCGATAATTTCCGTTAGCCTTTGCTGCGGTGATTGAAATGGTCCACTTACCCAGATATTCATCAGTTACTTCCTCATCCCATCTGAATTGCTGGTTCCAGTTTACATCTGCCAGGGGGGAGATCGTTATTTCCTGGAAGGCGGTTTTGTCCGGCTTTTTCAGGGTGATTTTCAGTTCACCGGCTTTAAGGGTACCGTTCACGAAAAAACTGATGTTGGATGATCCGTTTTTTACATCGTAATAGAAGTCTGTGGAAAAAGTTACATCCTCCAAGGTTTTACTGATGCTCAAAGAGGTGTTTTCCCGGTTGCCGTTGAAACTGTAAACATTGATAGCATCCTGTTCACCCCCCTGCCACCTTCCCCCCGGCCAAGTTAAAGTCGGATTACCATAAAGCGTGTGCGCCTCCCAATTTTCACCCGTGGATCTCATTTCTTCCAGCTTTCTTTTGCTGTCTTGAAGTGCTTCAGCTTGCCTGAAGAATTCTTTGGAAAGATTATCCATATACCCATTCAATTTTTTTGCCTTAAGTGCCCTTTCTCCTGCCTCCAGGGATTCTGCCATTGCTTTTTGCAGATCTTTTTGAACCTCTTTTTGAACCTCTTTTTCTGTATCAACAATTATAGTTACCTGTTCCTTTTTTTTCTTAGAGTCTTCTTCCTGTTTCTTTTTATCTGTTATCTGCTGTCCAATTGCCGGCATCAGCGAGGCCAGGAACAGTGCTAACAGAACCGGAGCAAATTTTGTTGTTTTCATTTTAGTTTTTGCATTGGTTGTTTTTACGGTTCAAAATTACAGCAAGACTAATGGTTGCAGCGTTAATGCCGGGTTAATGCCAGGTTAATCCCTGCTTATCAGACAGATTTAAGCTATTTTTATTCCGGTTTTATGAACCCCTCACGAACTAATGTTCGCAAAATGACATGAAAACAATTGAGGGCTCCATGAGTACGAGACAAATCAGGCAAGTACCTGATGATTATATAC
>JBBAAF010000137.1:0-10322 GCA_041658425.1 Bacteroidales bacterium
AAAAAAGCGTTTAATCCAACAGCTTTAATCGATTTTCAAAAAAAGCATAACGAAAAGAAAATCAGCAAACTAAAGAAAATAATCGCTAAACTTGAGGCAGCTTGACAAAAGAGGTTATATAAGAGACAGATAATTATCTGTCTCTACGATCAGATTTTTCGAATCCCGATACCCGGTAAGTCACTTAGGGTGATTTTTCCGTCTTTAATTTGCATTCCGGCATAGAGATCATTTGAAATCAGCAGGTTGCCATCCAGGTCTGCGAATTCAGCCAAAGGTGATAATTGGGCCGCAGCCGACACTGCACAGGAGGTTTCCGTCATGCAACCTATCATAACCGTCATGCCCAACGACTTAGCCGTTTTAGCCATCGTAAATGCCTCACGCATGCCGGTACATTTCATTAATTTGATATTGATACCGTGATAAACTCCCGCAGCCTTTACTACATCGGGTAACCGCTGAACAGCTTCGTCACCGAAAATGGGCAGCGGAGACCGGGCGGTTAACCAGGCCATGTTGTCAACCTGTTCCTTGGGCAAAGGTTGCTCAACCATCACTATTCCCATTTCCTTCAGCCAATAAATCATCTCGAGCGCTTTTTCCTTCTCTTTCCAACCCTGGTTGACATCAACAGCCAGGGGTACATTCGTGACCGACCGGATAGTCTGGACCATTTCACGGTCGTTTTCCCGTCCAAGTTTAACTTTCAGTATTTTAAAACCTGAGGCTTCATCGACTTTCTGCTTAACTACCTCTGCAGTATCAATGCCTATGGTGAAGGAAGTATTCGGGGTCAGGCTTGGATTTAAACCCCATATCCGATACCATGGCTGCCCGATCAGCTTGCCAACGAGATCATGCAGGGCGATATCCACGGAAGCCTTTGCAGCCCGGTTTCCTTCATCAATCTGATCAACGTAGTCAAGGATATCCTCGATTTGGAAGGGATCCGAAAACCTTGAAAGGTCGACTTTGGAAAGGAATCGTGAGGCCGTTTCCTGGGATTCACCCAGGTATGGAGGCATGGAGGCCTCACCGTAACCTGTTATGCCGCTATATTCAATCCTGGTCAGCATTACCGGGGTGCTGATTCTGGATGAGCCCGCTATGGTGAAAACATGCTTAAGAGAAAGGTTATAGGGCTCAAAAAACAGGCTAATTTTCCCGCTAGATGGTTTTTGCTGCATAACCCGACCGGCAATTGCATTCTTACCTGCAGATAATCCTGCAGCCGCGATCCCGGTTAGTGCAATGAATTTTCTCCTCGTTGTTTTCATTTATATCAATTATACCACGTGTGGGATTTAAATGAAACAGGCAGGGACTGAGTACCGATAATCCTTTTAACGTGCAATAAATTAGTGTGATAGTAGGGTTTGAAATTGGTCCGTGTTGAATCCAGGCTATTCACCCTGACCAATCCCGAACAGTGAATGAATTCAGAACCTCCTATATACATTCCAACATGCGCAACCTTTTCGGGCAATTCTTCAGATGCTTTTCGCCCAAAGAATAGAAGGTCACCGGATTTCAATTCTTTCCAGATGGCCTTCCGGGGAACCTCCGAACCTTGCTTTACCTGTTGAGAGGCATCGCGTGAAAGGATCCGGCCGCCCGTCAGGTAAATGCTTTTGGTAAATCCGCTGCAATCAAATGCCTTGATGGATGTTCCGCCCCAAAGATAGGGCCTGCCCAGGAGATTAAAGGCACTATTTACCAGAGCGGTTGAATCGGGTAAAACCTGTTCACTCCACTCTTTAAAATTTCTGCAATCCGCACTGCTGATAAACCCTTTCCGGCCATCCGGCAATTCGACCGGAACATACGAACCGCGGCCCTTTCCATTGTTTTCGATAACCAGTATCCCTCCCATAACAACATCAGATACGGGAAGTGCGCTTTTATCAGGGGCATTGACAATCAAACCGTTGTCGGCCAGGTAGATTAATCTTTCCGAGGATTTCCACCTTTCCATTTCGGATTGGGTCAGTTGTACAATTCCAGCTGATTCGGTCCATGCAATATACTGATCCGGGGTCTGAACCAGGAACCAGCCATTCTCCTCCTGAAGAACCTTTACCGGTGTTCCCATCAAAGCCTGGGTGGCCATCTCGGCCGAATGAGCTTGAGTGTATCTGAGATTGGCTACAGATAGTGTTACCAATCCCCATGTTTTTTCCCCTAAAGCCGGATCCGGAAGCCTGATAATGCTATCGATATAATCTACCTGTTGAAGTTTTAGTTGAGCTTCGAGTTTAGCCAAAGCTTCGGAATTGGTAGTTTTTCCTTTGAGCAGAATTCCGTTGTCGGAATAGGAGGCTTTAATGGAAAAAACTTCGACCCTGCTGTCCGGAATGACCTGGCTCTGAATAGAATCGATCAGAAATTTTGATAATTCAAGATCATTGCGTGCAGGCTTGCACGAAACTACAATCCCAAGGATGATCAGTAAAATCCATGGATTACTGATTCTTTTTTGCAATTGATACCACATTTAGTTTATAATCCCATTGGTTAAAATAAAGGTTGCCTTTTGACCATTCAACTTCACCTCTTTGAAAATCAAATGGTTCCGATCTGTAAAATTTCTTTGGCGGATAGAATTCCTCAGCAAAGCCATCGTTTACGATCATTCTGTAGGAATCGATTCCGGAAAGATAAAATTCTTTTAATGTCAGATCTTCAGTCTTTTGTAAACCGAATGACATATCAACCGGTACCCAACCGGTTTTTGCGAACCAGAGTTCACACCAATCGTGCAGGTTTTCTTCTCCGGGATGGAGCATCCAGCCACTTTGCCAACGGGCAGGTATTCCTTTATACCTGGCCATAGACATCAGCAGAAAGGTCTTCATTCCACAGTCGCCATGTCCATGTTTTATCACATAATCCGGGATGCACTCGAAGGTGGAATACTCTAAAGCTGAAGCCCAGGGAATGTTTTTATCGATCCAGTGGTAGAAAGATCTGATGATTTTAAACGGGTTCGTTTCGGTTGTCGATAAACTGTCGGCTAATTGCCTTACCAATTGGGTAAAAGCGATATGAGGCGGCTTTTCGCGGGTGTATTTCTCAATGTCAGGACCGGTTTTTTCCGTTTTCCCGGATTCAATGTCAGTCGGTCTGAACCATTGACCCGAAATTTCAAAAAATGCCTTATAGGAAAACACGGTAGGAATTCCGGCGACTGCTTTTTTGATGGCATAGAGGGAAGAATGCAGGCAATCAGGTGTGGAGCGAACGGCCTTATCGGGGTTTGATGATATCAGGATAACATTTTTTTGACGGGGCCCTGATTCTCTCGGAAACGGCATCCAGCAGAACACTTCTTCACCGGCAGGTACCGCATCCGCATCAACTGTAATAGAATACTCAATGGTAATTAACCTTGATTCAACGGGTGTTCCAGGCTTACCATCCTTAATTATAACCGATGTATTTTCAATCCGGATGGAA
Source organism: Bacteroidales bacterium (assembly GCA_041658425.1). Classification (GTDB taxonomy): domain Bacteria; phylum Bacteroidota; class Bacteroidia; order Bacteroidales; family UBA12481; genus UBA12481. The sequence goes on from JBBAAF010000137.1 coordinate 3,460, forward strand.
TCAAGCGGATCAACAGAAATTCCGGTTTGATTTTGCCGGATCTTTGCGGCATCCGAATCTAATCTGAACAGGTTGGAAACTGCATACTTAAAATACTTTTTGACGCCGTCGATCCTTCGCATCTCCAGGTGGCCGGAACTTTCCCAGCTATTGATAAGGTTATCGGGAAGGGCAGGGTAGTACTTCGATAGTTGAGTTTTGATCTGCTCCTCTGATTTGGAAAAATCCAGCCGGGTCCGATCCATCATGGCTTGCCGGATTGTTAACCAGTTTTTCTGATCTTTCTGAAGGCCAAATCTGTTAAGCGATTTGTTTATGAGTTCTGTTGCGATGGTATATTCACCTTGTTCGAATGCATTAAGGATCAATGTTTTATCCTTCTGAAAGACATTTTCAGGGGCACATTGGGTGAACAAAGCAAAAACAGCTATGAAAGAAATGATTCGGAGCATACAGTTATCAGTTATCAGTTATCAGTTGTCAGTTGTCAGTCGGTTGTCAGTTACCGATAACAGACAACTGACAACCGATAACATCTATTCCTTTTTGTTTTTTCTGATCTTTTCAAGCTGTTCCAGCTGCATGGATGGTGGAACCGGCATATATTGGAAGAACTCCATCGAATAGCTGGCGCGACCGCTGGAGAGATTCCTCAAAGCGGTAGCATAACCGAACATCTCCTGCAGCGGGACAAATCCATTAACTTTCTGCGATCCTTTCCGGTGACGCCGCATCGATTCAATCTTACCGCGGCGGCGGTTGAGGTTGCCAACAATCTCGCCGATATATTCATCAGGAGTATTCACTTCGACACTCATAACGGGTTCCAGTAAAACGGGATTGGCCTTCATGAATCCATGTTTAAAACAGATGGATGCACAGGTTTGGAAAGCCATATCGCTGGAATCAACCGGATGGAAACCTCCGTCAAGCAGAACAACTTTGACATCAACAACCGGGAATCCGGCCAGAATACCGAGCGCCAGAGTTTTAAGAATACCTTTCTGAACCGAAGGGATATATTCAATGGGTATTGCACCGCCCTTGATTTTATCGACAAATTCGAAGCCTTTACCCGGATTCGGTTCAATACGCATAACGGTATGTGCAAATTGCCCTTTCCCCCCTGTTTGCTTGGAATGTTTATAGTTACTTTCAACCTCGTCATGGATAGTCTCACGGAAAGCTACTGCAGGCTCACCGATTTCAACCTCCACTCCGAATTCATATTTCATCCGGTCGACGATGATTTCCAGGTGAAGTTCGCCCATACCGGCAATGATTGTTTCATTGGTTTCTTCATCAACCCTTATATTGAAAGAAGGATCTTCATTAGCCAGTTTTTTCAGGGCTTCACCCATCTTTTGCTGTTCCTTCTGGGATAGCGGGGTAACCTTCAGTTCGATAACAGCCGGAGGAATAGTAATGTTTTCGAGGCAAATCGGATGTTGCGGATCACAAAGGGTATCACCGGTTTTAGTGATTTTCATTCCAATGAGTGCAACAATATCGCCTGGTCCGGCTTCGTGGATTTCCTCCCGGTCCTTGGCATGAATCCTCATGACACGGCCAATCCTTTCAGGTTTTCCCTTGGTGGAATTCAGAATAGCCATTCCACTGGTTAATTTCCCGGAGTAAATCCTGATAAAGGTTTGCTGTCCCACAAAAGGATCATGGATCAATTTAAAGGCAAGCGCAGCAAATGGTTCTTTTATGGAAGGGCAGCGGGTATGCGCCTTTTCCGGATCGTCAATATCTGTTCCAACAACAGCACCTTTATCCAGTGGTGAAGGAAGGTAATCGATCACAGCATCCAACAGGAGTTGAATGCCTTTATTTTTATAGGCAGCACCGCAGAAAACGGGAGTTATCAGCAGTTTAATGGTTGCTTCCCGGGCTGCTTTTTTCAATAATTCTGAACTAACATCCTGGTCTTCGAGGAAGAGGTTCATGATTTCATCATTGTAGTCGGCCAGTTTTTCGACCAGAAAAGCCCTGGCTTCATCACAACGATCGAGATAATCATCCGGAATAGCCATCTCAATTCTTTCATGATCGGAAAAAGCATAGGCTCTACGTTCAATAATATCGATAATTCCCTGAAAATCTTCTTCTATTCCGATTGGTATGTGAAATGGTATTGCATTGGCATCAAGGTTTGTATTCATTTGGGTAACCACCTCTGAAAAATCAGCACCGGTACGGTCGAGCTTATTGATGAAGCCGATTCTTGGCACTTTATAGCGATCAGCCTGGTTCCAGACAGTTTCACTCTGAGGCTCTACTCCTCCCACCGCGCAGAAGACAGCTATCATTCCATCAATAACGCGAAGTGACCGTTCAACTTCAACGGTAAAATCAACATGTCCAGGGGTATCAATGAGGTTAATCTGATGTCCTTTCCATACAGCGGATATCGCAGCAGAGGCAATGGTAATTCCTCTTTCCTGTTCCTGTTTCATGAAGTCCATAGTGGCCTGGCCATCATGTACCTCACCCATTTTACGGTTTATGCCCGTATAGAAGAGGATTCTTTCACTTACTGTGGTTTTACCGGCATCGATATGGGCAGCGATGCCAATATTTCTTAACTTATTTAAAGGCATTGTTGTTGTTTTTCTAGGGCAAAGGTAAGAAAAGCAACGGGTTTAAGCTTTCCTCACCGTAAAAGAGAAGGTTGATCCAAGGCCCTGGGTGCTACGGACATTGACCGTTTGTTCATGAGCCTCAACGATATGCTTCACAATGGCAAGTCCCAGGCCCGTTCCGCCCTCAGCCTTGGAACGGCTTCTGTCGACCCGGTAAAAGCGCTCAAAAAGTCGTGGAAGGTGCTTCTCTTCGATACCGATTCCATTGTCCGAAATCTCAACTAAATAGTTTTCCACCATATCATAGATGCTGATTTTGGTTCGGCCATTATCTATCCCGTATTTAATTGAGTTAGTCACCAGATTAACAAGTACCTGCCTGATCTTTTCCCGGTCAGCATACACGAAAAACCCAAGGTTGGTGTCAGCTCCGAAAATCAACGAAATGTTTTTTGTTTTCGCCAGATCTTCAAGATGATGATAAACTTCCTTGCAAAGGGAAAAGAGGTCGAAATGTGATTCATCCAGTTGCATCTCACCACTTTCGAGCCTCGAAATAACCTCGAGTTCTTCGATCATATCGATCATCCGGTCGATATTTGATTCTGTTTTCTCCAGATAACTTCGGTTTACGGTTGGATCATTCAGCCCACCCGTGAGCAATGAGGAGACGTATCCCTGTATATTGAACAGGGGAGTTCTCAGCTCATGAGTTACATTTCCGAGAAACTCTCTCCGATAGGCCTCTAATTTTCTAAATTGCTCAATTTCTGACCGTTTACTTTCAGCCCAATCCTGAACCTCCTTCTCCACCGTAGTCAGAACATCGCCTGACATATCAAACTTTTTATTCCGCTTCTCTTCCTTGGTAAGTTTCAGATTCTGAATGGTTTTATAAATCAGTTTGAATTTCTCGGTCAGGTAGTTGCGCATCACTGATCTCAGGAAAAGAAACAGGAACAGAAAGTTGACTGCAGCAAACCAAATCAGGAATTTCCAGTTGAAACTGGTCAGACCAACACCGGATAAAGCAAGATAAACACCTGTAACAATCAGTAATATAACGGCTGACATATAGAGAACCAGCCGTATCGGGGATGAAAATCTCATAACACTTAGGTTTAATAAGCGGTGAAGTTAATACTTATTTAAATTAGGAATTGCATCAATTCAAGCCGGTCATTGACATACTCTGCCGGAAAGTTTTTTTCTTTCATCCTGATGACAAGCGGTTCAAAATCTGAACTTCTCTTCAGTTCTATCCCGATCAAAGCCGGACCGTTCTCCCGGGATGTTTTCTTGGAATATTCGAAATGAACAATATCATCATCCGGTCCAAGCACGTCTTGCACAAATTGTTTTAATGCCCCGGGGCGCTGCGGGAACCTCACAATAAAATAGTGTTTTAGATTGGCATAAAGAAGGGCGCGTTCTTTTATTTCCGGAAATCTGGTGATATCATTATTCCCGCCGGAAATAACTATCGCGCTGGTCATTCCCCACAGTTTCGACTTCATCAGGACAGCACCTGCCAGAGCCAGGGCACCGGCTGGTTCAGCCACTATTGCATTTTCGTTATACAGCCGGAGTATGATTTCGCAAATCAATCCTTCCGGAACCAGAATGATGTCATCCAGCAAATCCTTGCAGATCGAGTAGGTAAGATCACCCACCTGCTTCACCGCAGCTCCATCAGTAAAGGTATCGATCGATTCCAGCAGGACTGGAAACCCGGCTGCAAAAGCCATTTTCATTGATGGAGCGCCTTCGGGCTCAACACCAATCAACCGGGTATTTGGAGATAAAGTCTTAAAAACCTGTGCAGTTCCGGCAGCAAGTCCGCCTCCCCCGATCGGAAGGAATAAATAATCGATCGGTATTGAGGCTTGCTCGAGAATTTCCATGGCAACGGTAGCCTGTCCATTAATAACAGATTGATCATCAAAAGGATGAATGAAAGCCTGTCCTGTTTTTTGAGAATTTTCTAATGCGGCCCGATATGCCTCGTCGAAAGTATCTCCAATCAGAATGATCTCAGCCTGACTATTTCCATAAAATCTGACCTGCTTTAATTTTTGACTCGGGGTGGTAACCGGCATGTAGATGCGACAGGCAATATCCAACTTGTTGCAGGCATAGGCTACTCCCTGAGCATGGTTCCCTGCGCTTGCACAAATTACCCCACGAGAGCGGGTTTCAGCAGGAAGACCGGCGATTTTAACATATGCCCCGCGGAGTTTATAGGAGCGTACCGCCTGCAGGTCCTCGCGTTTGGCAAACAAATGTCCATCCAATGTCCTGGAGAAGTTCTCCAGGTAATCTAGCGGTGTTCGGGAAGCTACACCTTCGAGAAGCTGCTGGGCCTCATAAACCAATGACAAATCATTTTTCATAACCTTACCTCCATAACAAAAAACCTCCCTGAGCATTCAGGAAGGTTTTTAATTTTATTTTGTCCATACCCTTCCCGATCAGCTTGTAATCATGCTGATAATGCTAATGGTAATATGGATTTGATAGCTCATTACTGGCAACAAAACTAATATTAATTCCCGAATCCCCGATCGGGCCAGGCGCATTTTTCGCACCACTGGTCGCAAAAGTTGTAAATGCCGGGCAGCAGGTTCTCATCCTGAGCCAGGGTTTTCATAGTTTCCTTGTATTCTTCAGGTGTCATAATGGTAAATCTATAGATATAGATGCAGAAACGTAGGGGGAATGGAGAAAAGGAGGGGAAAAAGTTGTTGGTTAGAGGTTATCGGTTAGAGGTTAGAGGTTATCCTTGACTTGACGGGCAAGATTGAAAAAAGCCTGTTTAAAACATTGATAGTCAACATATAAAATAAGAAAATGTTAAAATGGTGTTCAGAACCACCAAAAAATGTATATCTTTGGTGAATGCAATCACCAATAAGATAATTTTTTTTTTAATAGTCTGATAGGCAATGGAAAAGCTTCTTGAAAAATCAAATAAAAGCATTCAGTCTGTTCAGTATCCATTTCAACGAGATGTGATAGGAAGGATCAACTGGGATTGGAGGATGAATGGCATCATTGGCGCCAGGGGCACAGGAAAAACCACCTTGTTGCTTCAAAAATTACAACAATTTAGAAAAGAGGGGCATGAAGTTATATATGTCCGTCTTGACGATCTTTATTTTGCCGATCATCGTATCTATGATTTGGCTGACACATTCCGGAAAAACGGAGGGGAATATCTTTATATGGATGAAGTCCATAAATATTCCGGTTGGGCGAGGGAATTTAAGAATATATATGATTCCATACCGGAGTTGAAATTGGTTTTCTCTGGATCTTCCATCATCGAGTTGACAAAACAGGATGCCGATTTAAGCCGCAGGGCATTAATGTATGAAATGACGGGACTCTCTTTCAGAGAATATCTGCTAATGGCAGATATCATTTCATTACCGGCATGTCCGTTAATTGAAATTTTCCGGGATCATGTGGAAACAGCTTCCGGGATCATCAAAAAAATTCCGGTTTTAAAGCATTTTTCATCCTACCTGAAAAGCGGATTTTACCCCTATTTTCTGGAACCAGACCGGGATTATTTTACGACCCTTGAACAAATCATCCGGACTGTTATGGAAACAGATTTAAGGTTTATTGAGAATTTCGATATCGCCCAGAGCAAAAAAATGTTGACTCTTTTAAAAGTGATCGCTGCGTCGGTCCCATTTAAGCCCAATATTTCAAAAATCAGCAAGAAAACAGATTTACACCGGCAAACAGTATTGCAGTATTTTCAATACCTCGAAAAAGCAAGAATGATAAAACTTGTTAATCAACCTGAAAAGTACATTAGCCGGTTGCAAAAACCCGATAAAATATTTCTTAATAACCCGAACTTGTTTTATGCGCTAAACCCTGAAATGGTGGATACCGGGAACTTGAGGGAAACATTTGCGTTAAACCAGCTATCTGCAAATCATGAGGTGTTTCTGCACGAAAAGGCAGACTTCCTGGTGGATAATAAATTCGTAATCGAAATCGGAGGTAAAAACAAAGATAACCGACAAATCAGGGATTTTGATAATTCTTTTGTATTCCTGGATGATATTGAAATCGGGCACCATAACAGGATTCCTTTGTGGCTATTAGGCTTCTTGTATTGATTTTTCCGTCTCTACAGGTGGTTACTTTCCGATGCAGAAAGTAACTAATCATATAAATAGCTTGTAAATCAATTGGTTAAAAGAAATATTTTTTTTAGAGGTACAAATAGGGTACAAAAGCTTTCAGAAAGACGAT
>JBBAAF010000138.1:0-10145 GCA_041658425.1 Bacteroidales bacterium
CTGGATCAAGCAAACACTGGATGCCGAAAAAGATGTCCTGTACCGGTTTGTCAATGATAGTCGGTTACGGTGGAGAAGCATCGTTTATGGAATTAGCTGTAAATTAATCAATTGCATAGACATCAAAAACCCATCGAACGCATGCCTGATCCTCGATGATACCGATTTGAAGAAGACCGGTGTTGCCATGGAGCTGGTCAGTCGTGTCTGGTCGCATGTTGAGGGTAAGGCGGTTCTGGGCTTCAAAGGATTGTTTCTGGGCTGGTGCGATGAGAAGAGCTCCTTGATATTGGACTTTTCTATGCACCGTGAAGGAGGCAAAAATGAGAAGACACCGTTTGGTCTTAAGCCAAAGCAGCTAAAGAACCAATTCCATAAGGATCGTCCTTCAAACAGCGCAGGAGCGAAGCGAGTACTGGAAGCTGACCAAAAGAAAACCGATGTAGGCATGAGCATGATTCGCCGGGCTATATCACGTGGTATTTCGTTTGGATATGTTCTCATGGACAGTTGGTTCGTGAATGGTAAAATGATCCGCTTCATTCTAAGCCTTCCTGGGGGTAAGCACTTACTGGGAATGGGCAAGATGAATGGAACCAAATACAAGTTCCAAGACAAGGAATTTACCGCAAAAGAACTGTGCGACAGGCTTTCGCGCAAGAAAAAGGGGAAACGGAACCGCTCTTTACACATGGTCTGTATTCAGGTCAATGTATTTTTGCAGGAAGAACCGGTTTGCCTGTTTTTCTACCGGAATACCAAAAAAGGTCCTTGGCATTTTCTGGTCAGCACCGATATGGAACTGACTCCGTTGAAAGCCTACCAACTTTATGCAAAGCGCTGGAATATAGAGATTTACTTTAAGGAAGCGAAACGGTTTTTCGGATTGAACGATTGTCATTCCCGGGATTTTGATGCCCTTATTGCCCATACCTCTGTGGCTTTGATTGCCTATAATATGTTCAGCACTGCGAAACGGCTCAATAGCTATGAAACTTTGGGGGATCTCTTTCGCGAGGTTGCCGGCCAGATGACCGAACTGACTTTGTCTGAAAGGATCTGGTCCGTCATACTGGAACTTCTCAAATTTGTATCGAATTTATTCGACATTGATTTCGCATCCCTTATCCAGAGCCTGATGCAGAAGGGTGATCCGGAATCAAAACTCCTACGAATAGTTAATTTTTGTAACGCCCGTGCGGCTTAACAGAGACATGCGAAACTTGAGTTCCTTATTGAATAACCAATTTTTTAATGGTATTTGTATCTCCAATTTTCACTGAACATAGATATATGCCAGGTAAAAACTTTCCTGTTTCTTCACCACCATCCTCCACCCTGTCGAATCCGATTGCTCCCCTACATGAAAAAACTCCTTAAGAAACGGCAAAACAAAATATTCAGGCACTATCTTTGCATTAAGGCATTTAAATTAAAACCTTATGAAGGCATCAAATCAAAACCGGTACCTGAACAGGAGGAAACTCTTTCGTACCATTTTCGGGGTTTTCAGCTTGTCGGGAATCATGTTTGCTTTTCAGGCCTGCTATGGCACACCCCAGGATTTCGGTCAGGATATACTGATCAAGGGGAAGGTTACTTCAGCGGCCAATAAGGCATCGGTTTCCGGGATCAAAGTTCTGATCAATCAATCAGGTCAATACGCCCAATCTGCAGCCGACGGCACCTTTTCGATTTATTGCGAAAGGATGCAGCAGTACAATCTTATCTTTTCGGATACTGATGGAGCACAAAACGGACAGTATCAGGTTTGTGATACTACCGTTCAATTGGATGATCAGGCAGATAACCTTACCGTTAACGTTGAATTGAAATAATCGATTGGGAGATTCACTATCACTTCGTCAACGGTTTCTTCTTGAGTGGTTTCGCCGATTCAGGAAGAATGAAACGATTTTGCATCCGCTCCGGTATCTGTTCTGGGAATGCACGTTACGGTGCAACTTATTATGCCGGCATTGCGGCTCGGATTGTTTGGCCAAAGCAGATGTTCCTGACATGCCGGCCGAAGATTTTCTGGGAGTTACGGAATTGATCAGCCATGTCCAAAACCCTTCCGAAATCACGGTGGTTATGACCGGCGGCGAGCCTTTGCTCCGCAGCGATCTCGCAGATGTTGGCCGGAAGTTGCGTGACCAGGGATACCGCTGGAGCCTCGTCACCAATGGATACAACCTGACACATAACCGGTTAAACGAACTGGCCAATGCCGGTCTCGGTGCCATCACGGTGAGTCTGGATGGCCTGGCAACCCAGCACAACTGGTTGAGGAACAATCCGGATAGCTTTCGAAGGGCTACTGAAGCCATCCGCCTGGTTGCCAGGAACAGAAGGCTCAATGCCGATGTGGTAACCTGCGTAAATCAGCGAAACATCAACTTATTACCGGAAATTCAGGAGATCCTTGGAGACACCGGTATCCGCAAATGGAGGCTTTTCACGATAACTCCTATTGGCAGGGCAGCCGGAATCGATGACCTGTCGTTATCGGGAGAACAGTTAAACTATTTGCTGACCTTTATTGAAAAGAACCGGAAATCCAGGATGATCCCGGAAGCCTCATTCAGTTGCGAGTCGTACCTGGGAAATTATGAAGGGAAAGCCCGCGAAGGATTCTTTTTCTGCCGTGCGGGTATTCATATCGGTTCAATATTAGCCGATGGCGGCATCTCTGCCTGTCCGAATATCGACCGGAATCTCGTCCAGGGCAATATTTACCGGGATGATTTCAATGAAATCTGGGACAAGAGGTTCCTGCCTTTCCGGAATCGAACCTGGACGAAAATACACGAATGCTCTGGTTGCGGCCAATACCGTTATTGCGAAGGTAACGGGATGCATTGGTGGGACTATGAAGGGCAGAGGATGTATGGGTGCAATTGGCAGAAAGCTCAGTCTCAGAGCAGCGTCAAGAGGTCCCCGCTTTCGCGGGGATGACAAATATTTTGCGGAAAGTAAGAATTTAGAGATTCGAGGACCAATTCTGAATTCTGAAGTACAAGATTCAAGTAATTATGAAGCCGGAGTTATGTGTCACGCGTCACGCGTTTCGCATCACGATTTTCACGTGACTCGTCACTTGTCACTGATAACGACAGGGAGTTTGGCTGCACGCCAGCCAAACATGCCCCTTTTCATATTGTAGATTTTTCCAAAACCGAGACTGCGCATTTTTTTCATGGCCCCGCTGCTGCGAACCCCGCTGGCGCAATAAACGAAGTAAATCCGATTTTTGTCGAGTTTCGAAATTGAATCAACAAATCCTTTACCCCAAAAATCGATATTTATGGCTCCTTTTATATAACCATTTGCAAATTCACCCGGAGAACGCACATCAAGTATGGTCATATCACCTTTCATTTCGTGCTCCCGAATCAGTTTATCGGCCTGCTTAACCTTGACATTCCTGAAAAAATTCCCTCCCACCATCGGGGAAAATCCCAGCAGGGAAATCAGAATCGTAATAAAAAACGACTTCATGTTGGATGGCATTTAATACAAAGATGTTGAATTTTGAGATTCGAATGCAGAATTCTGAATTCCGAGATTAAAGATTCAATCGGCATTCGTGGTTAGCGACGGGGTCCCGGCCTTCGCCGGGATGACAAGTGCTTCCGCGTCACTTGTCACTCGTCACTCTGAGGGCTTTCGGATCATGTTTGTACTTAAAAACCATCAGGAAAGCAATACCTAAAACAAGCGCATATCCTGAGAAAACGAACCAGATGCTTTGCCAATCCTTGACTCCATTGCTGGTAAAATGATCGACCACCCATCCGCTGCCTGTTCCCCCGATAAAGGCCCCCAGGCCATTGGTCATGATCATAAACAGCCCTTGAGCGCTGGCCCGGATTTTGGGATCGGCTTCGGTTTCCACGAACAGGGAGCCCGAAATGTTGAAAAAATCGAAAGCCATTCCGTAGATAATCATCGATAGGACAAGGAGTATCAAACCACTACCGGGATTACCCAATCCAAACAGGCCAAATCGAAGCACCCAGCCGAAAATACTTAACAGCATTACCTTCTTGATGCCAAACCGGCGTAAAAAGAAGGGAATCGACAGGATGAAAAGGGTTTCCGATATCTGTGAAATCGACATTAAAACACCCGGATGAGTCACTGCGAATGAATCTGAATAAATCTGAATCGATTTAAATTCCTGAAGAAACTGTCCGCCAAAAGTATTGGTAATCTGTAAAGCTGCTCCCAATAACATAGCGAAAATAAAGAAGATGGCCATTTTACGCTGCTTAAACAGCACGAAAGCATCCAGGCCAAAGGCTGATACCCACGAGCCATTTCTTTTGGCCTTAGCAGGCGGACAAGCCGGCATGGTAAAAGCATAAATACCTAAACACAAGGCAGATATTGAACTGATGTATAATTGCACCGGACTTTGTGACCAGCCAAACAGATCAACCACCCACATCGCGCAAATAAATCCAATTGTTCCCCAAACACGGATTGGCGGAAAGGTTTTAACCACATCAAATCCTTTTTGACCAAGCACACTATAGGACACGGTATTATTCAGCGCAATAGTCGGCATATAAGCCATGGCATTGAACAGCATAATCCAGTACATCAAAGTGGGATCAGTAGCTGTTGATGCCCAAAACAGCAAAACAGCCCCTATAATATGGCACATTCCCAATACCCGCTCGGCATTCACCCATCTGTCGGCGACAATCCCCAGCAGCCCTGGCATAAACAGGGAGGCAATTCCCATAGTTGCATAAATTCCGCCAATCTGGCCGCCTGTAAAATGCAGTGAGATACCAAGATAGCCTCCTAATGAAATCAACCAGGAACCCCATACGAAAAACTGCAGGAAATTCATTACTACCAGACGATTCTTGATACCCATAGCACTTTCATTTTCTGTTTATCTTCTAAAACCGGTCCATTTACAGGGTGCTAAAACTAATGAAAAATCAGAAACCGGTTCCTGCCTGTAATCAAACTTATTCCGTTAGTTTTGGAAGATGAAAATAGGATTTGACTCAAAAAGGCTCTTTTGCAATTTTACCGGATTAGGTAACTATAGCCGTACTCTATTAAAAAATCTGGGCGAATTCTATCCTGATAACGATTACTATTTATATACCACAAAGATCAGAAGAACACCGGAAACCGAATCATTTTTGGAAGATATTAATTACAAAATCCGTGTACCAAAAACATTTTTTAAATCTTTCTGGAGAACCTATTCTATTGCAGATCAACTAATAAAAGATAATATCCAGTTATATCACGGATTAAGCAATGAAATTCCGTTTAATATCCATAAAACCCCGATAAAAAGCGTAGTCACCATACACGATTTAATTTTCAAATCCTATCCGGATACCTATAAAGCAATAGATCGGAAAATCTATGATTTCAAATTTAAATATGCCTGCACTCATGCAGATAGAATTATTGCGATCAGTGAAAACACAAAAAAGGATATTTCTGAATATTATAAAATCGATCCCGATAAAATAGAGGTAATTTATCAGGCGTGTAGTCCTGTTTATTATGTATTAAAGAATCAGCATGATAACGACCTGGTAATTAAGCAATATAATCTTCCTCCCGAATATTTGCTCTCGGTTGGACGTGTCGAACCGCGCAAAAACTTAAAACGGGTAATTGAATCATTCCGCTATTTAAAGCGTGATTTACAAATACCCTTGGTTGTCATCGGTAAAGGGCAAAAATATAAGCTGGAAGTGGAGCAGATGGTGAGAGAAGCGGGTCTGGAGAAATTAGTTATCTGGATCGACAGCCTGGCAAATAATGAACATCTTCAATCCATTTATCAAAATTCAAAAGCACTTATTTATCCTTCTCTTTATGAGGGTTTTGGATTACCGATAGCCGAAGCATTATTAAGTAAAACTCCGGTCATAACCTCCGGCAGGTCTTCATTGAAAGAGGCTGGCGGTCCGGGATCACTTTACATTGATCCGGAAAGTCCGGAGCAAATAGCCGATGCTATTGAAAAAGTGCTGACTGACTCCGCACTCAGACAGAACATGATAGAACAAGGGTATTTATATGCCCATCAAAATTTTGCGCCTGATATGGTTACGAAACTGATCATGAACTGTTATCAAAAAACGTTATGAGGGACATGCCCAGTATTCATTACATAATCGGAACAGTTTTCGCCCTATTAGCGGGAGTTTCAACCTATATCGGTCTTGCTATTGAGAAAAAGGCAGTTAATAAAATCCCAAAAGATAACCGCAGCAAAGGATTTCTGAAAATACTTCTGAAAAGTCGTTTGTGGGTTCTGGGGATATTTATCCATATCGGGCTTGGAACCGTCTTTTTTATTATTGCGCAATATATGATCGGTCCGGCTTTAGTGCCGGGAATAATGATCAGCGGTTTAGTTGTCCTCATTATAGCCGCTTCCAAAATTGTGGGTGAAAAATTTACCCTGCTTGACATCGCCGGAATTTTAATGCTTGTAATCGGCGCAATTTTTATTGCAGCCAGCCAGCTTGTTATCGACAGTTCGAAAATTAATCTTGCTGATAAAAAAATAATATTTCACATTTTTTCATTTTCATTTTTGATACTCGGATTATGGTTGCTGAGCAATCTAATTTCTTCGAAAAGCATTAAATACAAAGCCCTGTTCAAAGGACTCGCTGCGGGATTTCCCTATTGTATCGGCAATTTCTGGATTACCGTTTTTTATGCATCAATGATGCCGGTATTCAAAGGTAATTCCAGTTCAATTTTAGTGTTCTTTTTGATTATTTCGATCGTCATACTGATTGTTTCAAACATATTCGGAATCACAGAAATACAATCTGCACTCAAATGCGGAGAAGTCGGTTATGTAATACCAATCCAGCAAATACCTGTTCAGATAACACCAATCTTCTATTTTTACTATGTATTTATGCTTAAAACGCCCGGTAATAATTCATTAATCTGGATACTCATCGGAATGGTATTAATTATTATCGGAGGTTTTATGCTTGGAAAAAAACAGCAGGCTCTCACGTAGAGACGCATAATTGCGTCTATAGCAAAAAAGACGCAATTATGCGTCTCTACTGCCCTCCAATTTGCATGGTTTTCACCCTGAAAGTAGGAGCTGCCATTCCCCTGTTCATATCAAGATCATTTCCCATCATATCGATGTCATTAAGAATATCTAAGGCATTGCCCGCAATAGTAACTCCTTGTACAGGATGTTTGATCTCTCCGTTCTCGATCCAGAAACCGGTCGCACCTCCGCTGAAGTTTCCGGTGACAGGATCAATCCCGTAACCGGTGACCTCTTTGAGCAACAAACCCTTGTCTGTGGCTTTGATAATCTCTGCAGGTGTATTGGCACCGGCCTCTATGTACAAATTGTGCGTCCCTATGCCCGGCAAACTCGTGAATCCGCCGCGGGAGGCATTACCGGTACTGGTTGTTCCGGCCCGATGAGCCATGATCGTATTATAAATGAATCCCTTGACCACCCCTTTTTCAACAAGCACCCTTTTCTGGGTTGGAACACCTTCCCCGTCAAACGGCGCGCTGCCCATTCCTTTTGCACGGGTTCCATCATCAATAATCGTCAGCAACGGGGAGGCAAATGGTTTATCCAGATAGTCTTTTAAAAAGCTGGCTCCCTGGGTAACCCTTTCTCCGTTCAATGCGCCCAGAATTCCGCCGATCAATGAACGGGCAACATCAGGGTCAAAAATAACTGCAGCCCTTTGCGTTGGGATCATTACCGGATCAAGCAGCTCCCAAGCTTTCTTCGCAGCTTTCGAGGCAATTTCTTCCAATGGCAACAAATCAGCAAAATATCGTCTGGAGCAAGACTCACCACCGGTGTTCTTCTGTTCATCCTTCTCGGCAACCACATCAACGCCAATAGAACAACTGGTTGATTTATAATTCTTTGAGAAACCATTGGAATTTGAAATGTAGACCTCGCCTTCCCCTTCTCTATATCCTGCACCCGAACTTTTTGTGATACGCGGATCCTTCATGGCAAGTTTCTCAAGATTGATAGCCATCTGTATCTTCTTGTCCATCGGTATTTTAATAATTTCCGGATCATACAGGCCGTCCACTTGAGTATACCCTTTATCATCAGGCAAAAGATTGTTATCATCCGGTGTAGTAAGTTTGGCAAATTCAATTGCCCTTTTAAGGGTATCCTCCAGAGCGGTATTGCTCAGGTCATTGCAATGACTGAACCCCATCTTACCTTCTACAATAACACGAAACCCGACTCCTGCCGAGGAGGCCTCTTCTATGGTTTCAACTTCCCCATTCCGCACCTGTATCGATAGGTTCCGGCCTGTTTCCAGGTATACCTCGGCTGCACTTGCGCCAAATTGTTTTGACTTCGAAACCAGTGATTCTGTAAGTTTTATATAGTCCATAATGCTTTTTTCAATAGTAAACCGTGAATAATTAAGCTCTTGATCCCCCCACATTAATCCCCCGTATCCTGACCGTTGGCATTCCTGCATCAACCTCGGCATTTTGCCCTTTTCCGCAGATCCCGGGGCCAAAATCGAGATCGTTGCCCACGGCATCAATATTGGAGATCACGCCCAGACAGGAACCAATAAGTGTTGCGCCTTTGATTGGCACCGTTTTCTTTCCATTTTTGATGAGATAAGCTTCGCGGCAGGTGAAGTTAAACACTCCGGTCACCGGATTAACACTGCCGCCGCTAAGGCTCTGAACATAGATACCTTTTTTGGTAGATGCCAGGATATCAGCCGGATCGCTGCTGCCATTTGCAATAAATGTATTGGTCATCCTGGGGATCGGGATATACTGGAAAGATTCCCTGCGCCCATTACCGGTACGTTCCATGCCGAGTTGTTTGGCACTGAGGATATCGCTCATATATCCTTTCAGAATTCCTTTCTCAATCAGCACGTTGCGTTTGGTTTGCGTTCCCTCGTCATCGAAGTTGATCGTACCACGGGCATTTGGGATCGATCCATCATCCACCATTGTAAAGATGTCGGATGCTACTTTCTGACCAACCTTACCGGTGAAAGCACCGATCTTTTTAGCGATATTGTCGGCTTCCAGAGGATGGCCCACCGCCTCATGAACCAGTACGCCACCCCATCCGTTCTGCATGACCACATCCATCATTCCGGCAGGGGCATCTTGTGCATCAAGCATGGCAATTGCCTCACGTGCTGCACGTTGAGCAACCATTTCAGGTGTGTATTGGTCGAACATCTCGAAGCCCATGTGTTTACTCAGGCGCTCCCTTGACATGTGCCGGGCCTTTCCGTTATCGCTCATGGTTTGTACAATAAAGAACATCATAGGCAATTCATCTTTCAGGCAAACGCCTTCGCTGTTGGCAATCACGCGTCCGCGAACTTCATCGTAATAATTGATCATGGCCATTTTTATCCGCTTATCATAATCCATGGCGGCCTGATCGGCGCGCTTCATTATATCGATTCGCTTTTCATCAGCGACACCTAAAAGTGGCTGCTGAACCGTAATGAATGATTGCCTGTTCGTATCTGATATACTCACCGGCAAAGCCATTTTGCCATTCAGGGCAACAAATGAGGCCACTTCAGCGGCCCTCATTAGTTTCTCTTTGGTGATCTCCTCGGTATAGGCATATCCGGTCTTATTCCCGGATATCACCCTGACGCCGGCCCCCTGACTGATCCCGTACAAACCGCTTTTGAATTTGGATTCCTCCATCACAATCTGGCGGGATACGCGGTTTTCGATATACACATCGGCGAATTCACCGCCCTTCTCCAGGGCTTTGGCGATCACTTTGTTGAGTATGGATTTATCGATTGCCAAACCCGGAGCAGTCGTAGTTCCGGTGGAGCATGACGACAGGAATTGAGTCATGAGAGGCGATGAGGCCGCCAGGACCAATCCGCCTCTTAAGCTCATTTCCAGAAATTTGCGGCGTGGCATGTCGCGCACGAAGTAATGGTTTGTTGACATGGATGAGTAACTATTAAAGTGAAAAGATCCCCGCCTGCGCGGGGATGACAAGTGCTATTTTCGGATAAAGTTAATAAGAAATCGTGAAACGTGAAGTGTTGGTTACCGGACGTCGATTCTGATCAGGACCTCCACTTCGGCCAAATCGCATCCCACCCTTTGTT
>JBBAAF010000139.1:0-10079 GCA_041658425.1 Bacteroidales bacterium
AGGATCATCATCAAGGCTGCCGGAACCACCGGCTCAGGCCGTTATCTGACCGGTGATTTTATCGGTGCCGATTCCATTCAGAATGAGATAACCGCCCAGGCTACGGCCACCATTTTTTATGACCCTGAAGTGGATACTATTTTTGAGATCGGTGGCCAGGACTCGAAATTTATCCGGATTGAAAATGGAGTTATTGTTGATTTTGAAATGAATAAGGTCTGCGCTGCAGGAACAGGATCCTTTCTGGAAGAACAGGCTGAACGACTTGATATCAATATTGTTAAAGAATTTGAAAAACTGGCATTTGAATCTGCGGCACCGTCTAAACTGGGTGAACGATGCACCGTTTTTATGGAGAGCGATCTGAATTCATACCAGCAAAAAGGCGAAGAGAAGGAGAACCTGATTGCCGGACTTGCCTACTCCACGGTATTGAACTATCTGAACCGGGTGGTAGGTGATAAATCAGTCGGAAACCGGATCTATTACCAGGGAGGGGTCACTAATAACAAAGCCGTTGTTTCTGCATTTGAAAAGGTTACGGGCAAGGAGATCCATATCCCGCCGCATTTTGATATCACCGGGGCCATCGGGGCAGCCATGCTTGCCCGCGACAGTATGGCACCAGGCCAGCCATCCAGGTTCAAGGGTTTTCATGTCAGCGAAGTGGCCTATGCTACTGATACCTTCGTCTGTAAGCATTGCGCAAACCATTGCGAGATCCATGAGGTGCGGATTGAAGGCGAGAGACCCCTTTTCTTCGGGGGGATCTGCGATAGGTATGATGCAGAGGAACGTAAGGGTATGGGGCAGAATATCCCCAATCTTTTCGAGGAAAGAACCAGGATGCTGATTGATGATTATGATCCGGTTCCTGATCCGGCTAAGCTTTCTATTGGGATTCCAAGGGAACTGACTGTTTTTTACCAGAATTTTCCGTTCTGGAGAACGCTGCTGGAAGAACTTGGATTTAATGTGGTGCTTTCAAAAGAATCCAACAAAAAAACACTTAACCGGTCGATCGAAATGATGACCTGCGAAACCTGCCTGCCCATCGAAATGGTGCATGGGCATGTGGATGACCTGCTGAAAAAAGGGGTTGATTATGTTTTTCTTCCATTTGTAGTTAACGTTAAAGGTGCGGAAGATAATCCGACCAACAACTGCAATTGCCCCTGGATTCAGTCGCACCCATTCATGGTCAGGGCTGCCTATGCCGACTCTCCGCTTAAGGGTAAACTGCTGACTCCTACCTTTCACCTGAGATATTTCGATACGGCTTTCCGGGATGAGATTATTGAGTTTGGTCACGGAACATTTAAAATCCCAAAATCAAAAATTCTTAAAGCCGTTCAAAAGGCGGATGAAGCTCAGATCCGTTTTGAAAAGAGGCTGGAGGAACGGGGTAAGGTGGTGATGGCCAATCTCCCGAAAGACAAGAAGGTTTTTATTGTGATCGGGCGTTCATACAATACCAGTGATCCGGCACTTAACCTGAACCTGGTGGAAAAGCTGAGAAATCTGAATATTCTGGCTATTCCGCTCGATTTTCTGCCTTTAAAGGAGGAGAATGTATTTGATTTTTATCCGATGATGTACTGGCCAAGCGGTCAGAAAATTATTGCCGGATCGAGGATCGTGGCAAAGGACGACAGGCTGAACGCAATTTACCTCGTTAACTTCCGATGCGGTCCCGATTCTTTCCTGAGACACTACCTCGTCAGGGAAATGAAAGGAAAACCATTCCTGCATCTTGAGGTTGATGAACACAGTGCCAACGCGGGTATGATCACACGGATCGAGGCTTTTATCGATAGCCTGGATGGTTATCATAAATCAACGCGGACCCGGATCAATAACGAATTACCAAAACCGGCGAAGATACTCCCTATCACCGAACGGACCTTGTATTTTCCATATGCCAATGATGTAGTCTGGGCATTTGCCGGTGCCTGCCGGAGCCTCGGAATGAAAGCAGATGTCCTGCCGATGCAGGACGAAACCGATCTGGCCATTGCACGCAAATATACAAATGGACAGGAGTGTTTTCCACTGATTTGCACCACCGGCAGTTTCCTTCGTAAACTGATGGAGCCCGGGATCATTCCCGGAGAGGTAGCCTTTTTTATGCCCGATCATAACGGCCCATGCCGTTTTGGCGGCTACAACAAACTGCAGCAGATCATTTTTGAGCGCCTTGGTTATGGAGATGCCATGATTGTTCATCCCAGCAATGAGGATAACTACACAAGCATTGCACCGGGCAATCCGGTTAAATGGCGATTGTCTGCCTGGAGAGGGATTGTTGCCATCGATCTCATCCGAAAACTCCAGCAACAAAGACGGCCATATGAAATGATCAAGGGCCAGACCGATAAGGTATATAAGGAAGCTCTGCAGGCCATAGTCAAATCACTCGAGGGGGGAGGCAAAACCCTCAAATCAGTACTGGAACGGTATACCCATGAATTCATGGCTATCCCCTATTCCAATGGACAGCGCAAACCGATCATCGCGGTGGTGGGTGAAATTTTCATGCGGGATAATGCATTTTGCAGCGGGCAGGTGGTTAGAAGACTGGAGGAACTTGGAGCTGAAACACTGATGGCCCCGTTTGCTGAATGGATTTCCTATTCAACTTACCGCTACACTCGCGACAGCAAATGGAAGAAAGATACAAAGGGGTTTATCCGGTCAAAAATTCAGGGGGTACTGCAGCACCACTTCGAGGAGAACCTCTTAGATACCGTGCGGGAATTGACTCCGGTGGGTCCCATTGTCAGGATTAAAGAGATGCTGGATCACTGTGATCAGTATATTCACCATGATTATGACGGCGACCCGCCATTGTCCCTTGGCACCACGTCAATACTTTCGAAAGGATATATTTCAGGGGTGGTCAATGTTCTGCCGTTTACCTGCATGCCCGGAACATTGAATACATCAGTTTCTGATTTATTTAAAAGGGATCATGATCATCTTCCCTGGGAGAATTTTGCGTATGACGGCCAGGAAGACTCTTCGTTAGATAGTCGTTTGCAAGCCTTTATGCATCAGGCCAGGGAATATTGCACCCGGAAAAACCTGTACAAGCTTGAAATGTTCGTTTAGTTCGAGAAATAATGATTAAAATCCAGTCTTTCTCAATCGTCGTCTGCCTTCTGTTCCTGCCGCTCAGCAGCATTCAAAGCCAGAATGCAGATTCAGCCTCGGTAAATAAACAATACGGAATCCTTGATTTATGGGGCATTGGCATCAAGGCCACCACTAATGGAGTTGGCTTTGAGGCCGTAAAAGGATTCGGCACTCGTCTGAACGTCAGGTTAGGTTATTCCTTCCTGAATATACCGATATCAAGAGATGTTCCCATGGAAGGCTACAGTGCCAAAGTTGAAGCCAACCTTAAATTCGGAGGAGCTAACTTGTTTCTTGATTTTTATCCGGTAAAAAAGGTTATTCATCTGACAGCCGGTGTTTTGCAAAATGCCATGCGCCATACGGTTACTTTAACTCCCACGTCGGATTATCCCTACGGGGACATTATGGTTCCAGCTGCCGATCTGGGTATAGTTGAAGCTATAATCACCCCAGAGATAAAGTTTGCGCCGTATTTTGCTCTCGGATTTGGGAATACCCTTTCCCGGGAGCACAGAGTATCTTTCAATTTTGAGCTTGGTACCTTTTATCAGGGTGCACCTCAATTGAGTTTAACAGGCACAAAAAAACTCAATCTGATGGGCAGTGATAACAATGAGCAGCTGATCATGGCGGCCGTTGCTCAATACAAATGGTACCCCCTGATTTCCCTGCAGCTAACCTACAGTATCCGCAGATGAAATGACGGACTACTTCCCGCAATTCATCGGCACCGTAAAGGTAAGACTGGTGAGTGTGCCCTCTCGATATCCACGGCCGATGGTGTACGGGTAGGGTGTTTCGGGCTGCCATCTGCCCTGGTATGCAGCCTGGCCTTCATACGTATCACCAGCCTCAATACCCCAGATGATGCTGACCCCGCTCGTAATCCATTCATAACGCCAGCAGGAACTGCCCTGCTGCCGGTAGCGTACATAGATTTGCTGCGTGGGAACCGTCTTCCGGTGAGTTTTCTGGCAAAGAATTTCCACATTGATAAGAGCGCGGCTCCGTGTTTCCAAATATTGAGGAGTAATTAGGATTTTAGAAATGGCGTAGGCGTCAGGGTTAGCCCTTGCACATAATTGGTTATTGAGGATCTCAGGAGTGTTCCAAAATGAAAATTCAGCACTGCCGCAGGCATCGTCAGTATTAACAAATACCATTCGTATGAATCTGGCGACTGGCCAGTGGCTTAGACGGAACCATTGGTTATTATTCAGGTAATTGCTGCTGACATAGGCTATTTGCTCAGGGGCCGGAAAACCAGAAAAGTATAATGAGCCCCAATACATCCAAAGCGGAGCCCTGGAATAAAAAAACTTGACCTCATATTTGACCGGAATATCCAATAGTGATGAAGCGGGTGTGGTAAATAAGTAATAATTTGAATTGCAGGTATATCCGGGCCAGCCCAAAGTCCACCAGGATAAGTGAGGGAGCTCAGCGATTGCGGTGAGGCCGGTACCGGATAGTTTTATCCGGGTAACCGATTCATACTGCCACCTGCCGGCTATTTCGTTATAACTCCACACGGGCAACTCGTCGCCTTCCTGGACGGGCAACCCTGTTCTCGGATTAACAATTGACGGATCTACCATGATTTCAGCCGTAATCCTTCCATTGGTTACCTTATCAAGGCTTCGTCCGGATTCATCGCTGATTTCGAGGTTGAAGAAACCGGCAGATTCGAAAAAACTGTCGGAAGTAATACCTGCGGAATCGGATTTGCCCATGAAACCGCCGGGAAAGGCTTCACGGGATGCATTTTCAAGGACGGAAAACACAGATAATGTTACTTTCAAAGATCCGTTCAATGGTGCTCCATGCTTATCTTTCAAAATGGTTCCCGGAGATAATGCAATGCTCGCTTCAAGTCCATCGGTTGCTACAGTCATGGAATCGCGAAGGATACCATTGTTGGATCTACCGGCATTGCTCACCGTTTTTATCACAGCGCCTGCCGGTGGTGCGGCCAGACTTGCCAATTGAATTACCTCATAATGAGCTCCTTCAGTGGTAGTCTGTATCAGCTTGCTCGTTGGAAAATAACCATCGGCCTCCGCATAAACCACGAAACTGACCGGGTCCTCTTCGGTGGGTTTAGCAAGATAGGGATCAAGGGAAAGTGGCAGCCTCCCAGCCAATGTTGTATATTCAGCGTACCTTTCTCCCGACGGATCCAGTACAAAAAGACTATCCTGGCCATGAATAGTCGACCGGATAATGATTTCATCGTTTTCACCTATCGTCCGACCCGTAGCAGCATCAGTAAAACGAATTTCATAGTTTGTCTTAATGATATCCAGATTAAGGGCTAAATCCAGATCATCGGTATTCAGATCAAACTTTTTACACGAATCCGCCACCATTAAGATGACAAGAAGAATTGCTGTGAATAACCGTAGAGATTTCATAGACAATGGTTTATAGTTTTACTATTACAAATATACAAAAATATTGGAAATGGGCACACCTGCTTGGGTGGGTGTGAATGAAGACGTCCTCACAACTTTTACCGGTTTGAATTGTTCATTTAAAAAGTTGAAAATCAAATTTGTTTGTATATTTGAAAATAAATACCTAACCATCAAAGATATATGAAGACACTTAAATTAGTATTCCTGAGTTTTCTGGTATCTATTTTTGGATTACCGGATCTTACGGCTCAGACAGCTGATTCAGCTCAGACAGCCTTTTCTTCTGGAATTGGGCTGGCCATTAAAGCCTCAACCAACGGACTTGGAGGTGATGCGGTTTATAATTTCCATAAAAGGATGAGTATTCGCCTGGGATTCGAACAATTAGGCGCAAAAACGGATTTCATTTTTGAGGAAAATGCCGTCACGTATGCCGCAAATGTTAGTTTTAAAACGGGCAGTATATCCCTGTTATTTGATTACTATCTTGCTGATCATGTTTTCCTGTCCGCTGGCGCCGGCTGGAACCTGTTTCATGCTGCGATCGACGGAGAAGCCATAAGTTTCCTGCAATTTGGTGATATCCGGATTCCGAAGGAAAAAATCGGGACGTTTAACTTCCAGGTAGATCCTTCATTAAAAATTTCACCCTATGCAGGAATTGGTTTTGGACGAACGCTGGGATTGAAAAAGAAGGTAGGATTCGCATTTGAATTGGGCGGCTTTTACCAGGGATCACCTGACATCACCATCATATCTTCCGGGCTGCTTTCCCCTACTTCCAATCCGGATCAGCAACAGGCGGAAAAATTGGAGAGACAGATTAATCAATACAGCATCTATCCCGTCGTAAAACTTTCACTTTCCTATAAAATTGTCAGTTTTTGATATGTTTAAATTAACCATCCAGAACTTAACAACATGATATCCAAAATACATTTCAGGATTATTTCCCTTACAGCAACTGTTATCCTGATCGCCTGCCTGACCGGGTGCAAAGACATGTTCAAAGATCCTATGTTAGATAAGGAGACCGGGGATAAAGTCACCCTATTGCTGATGGACCGGAATTTCATTAAAACAAAACTGGCCATACGGTTGCAGGATATGGCAACACAGAATGATATTGACCAGGAACAGGTTGAAATCCGGTTTATGGGCGATGATGCCGCCAATCTCATCACCTTTACCGGTATTAAAAGGTCCAGCTTTAATACAAGCACCGGATTTGTGGAGGTAGGATATGACCCCAACATAGTGATCAACAACCAGAATCCGGTGGAATTGACCATCATTGCCATGAGCCTCAATTACATTTCTGCACCCCAATTCGTCAGTTTTACAACGGAGGGAATAAAAAATGTCATAATCAAAATGGCCCATAAAATCATCGGCAAATCAATTAGTACGGGACCTTTTGGTGAACCGTTCGACTTAAATTACAATGGGATCAAAAACTCCGATCAGCTCCGCTTTATCAGCGATATCGGCAGTTCTCCAACCGGTACGGCCTGGGAATATATAAACCTGTATTCCACAGCTGCAAATGGGACCCTTCTTTGCAATAATCTGAATGATAGTATAGTATACTCTGATTATGGAGCCTACTTCTTTGGCCTGGTAAGCGGACTCAGCCTGGTGCCCCCGGCCCTCCCAACTAAAAATGTCGGATTGCAAAACGGAGATTTTGTCTATTCCACTATTTTAAGATCCGGACTTGTTAAATGTGACATGGGACTCACTATCCACGCAGAACGGGCCGACGGAAAAGCCGGGACCGGAGTATTTGATTACCTTATAACCTTCTCCGATGGCAGAACCAAGTCAGGGAGAGTCTCTTGCACCTTTCCATCCGACAACCTGATTGAACAGCTTTATTACCCGGCTTCCAATGCTGCCGTGAGTGTCGAGTTATTCGGTGATGCCCAATACGACATTTCCCCGGCAGTACATTTATTATCACCCTGCGGAGCTAAGGCTAACTTTTTTGCTACCCCAAAGAGCAACTTAAAAGCCTATAAGTTCATCACCCAGTACAGTTGCCCCGATTCACCCGTTGGCATGGGACTTACCATTATGGGAGAATTCAGGAAAGCGGGAACAACGAATCCATGGACATCCTTTGAGTTTATTGAAGGGATCTGTGAATTGCAGTTGGAACCTAATGCTGATTATAAGTTCAGGGTAAATATCGATGCCGAATATTATTATTATAACCTTCCGACAGATGTGACTAAAGTGGAAGCTTTCCTCCTTGCAGGTCAGAATGAGGATTACAGGTTAAGGAGCCTCTCGGTTAATCCCACTGATACCCTGGTTACCATAACGGCTGAGATTGAATTCAGTCAGGCAGTGTGTGATGTGATCCGGTAAACTAATTGTCCGTCTTTCTCACCCCCAGCATCACCAGATCCCTTCGCTGAAACCAGGCTGACGGCCATCAACCACGACTAAAAGGAGCCATTTCCCGGAATCATCAAACCCTAATGCCGAGCGCGGGTGCAATGTGGAATAGGTGGAGTCGGGGATGATCCGGTTTTTGGATCCCCGATATGGGGATGTTTACCCGAATCGATCCAGCAGGCTGTTCGCCCTTCCTCCACAGGGCTGATCACCTTGCCATCTGTCACAGCCATTCCGTGTATATCCACGGGCTTGTTTCTGTACCATCCGGATCTTCACCCGTCATGGTGAATACTTCCAGGTTGGGGCACCTGAGACCCACTCTGAGGTAATAGATTTTTAGCGGCCGTGGGGTTGTGCGGGTTTCCGTCCAGCAAATCAGGGAACCTTGTTGAGCAGGATACAGATCGATGGTATCCTGACCTGCGACAGTTTGAGCTGGGAGGTTCAGGAGGATTAGAAGGAACAGATGTTGCAGAGTGTGATGCACTGATTATGACCAGAGAAAATGGAGTACTAATTTGTTTTCGAGCTGTAAACATCTATCGATTTAGAGGTGCCATCTGTAAAATACAGTTTGGCTCCAACGAGGCCGAATTTATGATTTGCAATATATTCAATTTTGGAAATTCCCGGAGCAGTATGCCCGGTTTCCTTCACCACCATGGTTTTAATCAGCATCCCACCCCAGTAATAATCATCGTCAACAGATTTGCTCATGACTTCCCTTTTTATGGTTGCATCTCCTGTTTTTAGGGAATAAACATCGCCCACTTTGGCATTGTATTTTACAAGGATCAGCTTGCCTCCCTCATGAACGGTTTCAATTCCGTTAGAAGTGATTTTGGCTTTCATATCACCGGAAACAGTATTCCCGGATACGGTGACGTTTGAGAGATAACTGGTTAATGCAAGTAGTTTGGAATCGGTTACCATTCCGGTAAAAGAGATTTTCGAAACACCGCCGGTAAGTTCAGTTACACTCGCCGTGGAGTTTGAGATCCCGGTAATATTGGAAAAAGTAAATACAGTATTCACTTCTCCGATCGGGGATTGTGTTCCTCCAAGTGATTGAGTGAGGATACTATACTTTTCGCATGAAATAAGTAGTAATGCGATTGCGGCACAAAAAAGAAGTTTTGTTTTCATTGGTTTTCAATGGATGGGGGTAATTTTCACCATAACCACACCATGCCGACCAACGTGTTCTGAATACTGAATGGTATATTTTCCCAGGTCTTTCTGCCTCCACAGGTCGCGCACTTTCAGCTTTCCCGACAAGCCCAGGTCGGACCATGATGCGGTAACCATGGCCGGCTCTTCACCGCGGTTAAATAGCCCCACTGCAATTGAACCATTTTCAAGTTCGCGCTTCCATACTTCCAGGTCGCCTTTTTTAGCTACACGGTATCCCGGTTTACCCAATGGATCCTGATCGACTTCGATAATTTCATCATTCGTTAAAACATTCAGTGTGAATTCATCCAGACGGGTCATATCACCGCTGAAAATCAGGGGAGCGGCAACCAGGGCCCAGAGCGACATCTGGGTGTATTGTTCATTAGGTGTCAATGGAGTGGGGACAGTTTGGCCCTGCCAATTACTGAGATATCCAAACAACAGGTAATCTGGATCATTCCAGCCTCCGGGCCCGCCATATAAATGAAGGCTGTCGGTGCTGTACACATCGAACCCGTCGCGGAACAAGGCAGTGCCAATCCCCTCAAAAGAACCTCCCAGATCACCGGCAGTGCGCCAGCTGTTGCCGCCAACCTTTTTGCCCCATTTCCAGACATCGCCCATTCCATACTGGCAAAGGTTAAGGATAATATCACGCGGTTGTTTCTGGAGAATGCTGCTGATCAGGAAGTAAGGCTTCTGAAGTTCCTCCAGGCTCTTATCTTTGGCAATCTGCCCATAAGAGCACCAATCGTATTTCAGAAAATCGAATCCCCATTTGACATATTGTTTAACATCTAGATCTTCATAACCATAGGCACTCACATGACCGGCACAGGTGAAAGGTCCGGGGGAAGTGTATGTACCGGCTTTCAGGCCTTTGGAATGGATAAAATCCGTCATGGCTTTCATGTCCGGGAATCGTTTATTGACATTGATATT
>JBBAAF010000140.1:0-9917 GCA_041658425.1 Bacteroidales bacterium
AAAGACAAGATTTTAGCACAAGTTAATTACGTATAAGTGAAGAGTGAGGACCGAACATACCGAATGTTTCTTGAGGATATTCAGTTAGCAATGAATCGAATCTCTGAGTATATTGAGGGTTATACTTTTAATGACTTTAAACGAGATTATAAAACAGTTGATGCAGTCATCCGAAACTTTGAGATTATAGGAGAAGCCTCAAAAAACCTGCCGATAGAGATTAAAAAGAAATATGATGCAGTACCTTGGGAGGAAATGTATTTACTACGAAACAGGGTATCTCATGAGTATTCTGGTGTTGATTATGAAATAATTTGGGATGTAGCCATAAATTATCTTCCAGAGAATAAAGCGCAGATTGACAAAATATTAGAACAAGAATAATTCAGCTTCTCAATTTGTTTATTTGGTAAAAAAACGGTCAATGCTATTTAGGCATGGACAACGTGCAACCAGCAACTTGCAACCAATAACACCTCCCCTCCCCATGAAACCGAAATATCTCCTCTTCCTCCTCCTTCTCCTCGGAGTTCTCGCGTTACCCTGCTCCGCCGTGGCCCAGGAGCTCTCAACCGTCAAGGTGGCCGCGCTGACCGACGCCCAGATCAAGCAGCTAATGGCTGAGGTGACTAAGCTGGGGATGTCGATGGAGGATGCGGCGGCGCTGGCACGGATGCGGGGGGCAACGGATGCGCAGATCAAGGATCTGATGGGACGGATATTGGAAATGAACCTGGCAAAGGAAAAGGACTCCACGAAAACGAAAACGAAGGCGGATCTGGAAAAAGATCTTAAGAAAGAACTGATAAAAAAGAAAGAAAAGAAACCGGTTGATTCCACGGCAATTGAGCGAAGAATATTTGGGTTCGACCTGTTCAACAACGAGAACCTTACCTTCGAGCCCAGTGTAAATATCCAAACACCCAAAGAGTATATCATAGGAATCGGGGATGAGTTTATCATCAACGTCTGGGGAGCATCCGAGGCGGTTTACCAATCAAAAGTGGACAAGAACGGTGCCATCCAGATTCCCCAGATCGGCCCGGTGTATGTAAACGGCTTGTCGTTTGAAGCGGCGGAATCGCTGATCCGGAAAAGGCTCATCAGTATTCACAACGGATTGGGTGGAAATAACCCCAATACCTACGCGATCATCAATCTGGGTGGTCTCCGGAGCATCCAGATTACCATTGTAGGCGATGTTATCACTCCGGGCACGTATACCCTGCCGGCGACGGCCACGCTTTTCAATGCCATGTACCTTTCCGGCGGTCCCAATAAGAATGGTTCATTCCGGAATATCCGGCTGATCCGTAAAGGGGAGATCCTTAAACATATCGATATTTATAATTTCCTCGTTAATGCGGATCCATCCGATAACATTCCTTTGCGTGATCAGGATATTGTGTTCATCCCCACCTGTGAAAAGCGGGTGATTGTGGATGGCGAGTTCATCCGCACGGGTTTGTTTGAGGTGAAAGGAAAGGAAACTCTCTCCGATCTGCTGAAATTTACCGGAGGATTTACCGACAAAGCATTCAAATCCAGGGTATTTGTCCACCGGAGGGCTCCTGCTGAAATGGAAGTAAAAGACATTGAAACTGCGTTCTTTGATCAATATGTGCTGCAAGGCGGAGATTCGGTCACGGCAGGCCCCATACTGGAGCGGTATGCCAACCGGGTAAAAATCGGGGGAGCGGTTTTCCGTCCGGGCGGCTATGAGCTTACCGCTGGCATGACGCTGCGGGATCTGATCAACAAGGCCGAAGGGCTGAAAGAAGATGCCTATCTCAACCGGGGACAGATATTCCGGTTAAAAGAAAATAATGACACCCTGGCCCTTGCCTTTAATGTGGCAGATGTAGCTGCAGGGATTGAAACCATCCTGCTCCGGCGCGAGGATTCTGTATCCATAAAAACGGCCATGGAACTGCGGGAGGAATACTATGTGGAAATTCAGGGGGAAGTGAATGATCCGGGCGAGAAATCTTACTACGAAAATATGACTGTGCAGGACCTGGTATACCTCTCCGGCGGATTTAAGGAAAATGCCGATGTCAAGGTTATTGAGATCGCCAGGCGTCTGAGCCACGATGAAGCAGCCATCTTGAGTGATTCACTGGGTCATGTATTTACCGTGAGCATACCCAGGGATTTAATACCAGGTGCTGATGATTCCCGGTTTATTCTGCAGCCTTTTGATGTTGTGTCGGTAAGAAAGGCCCAGGGTTTCAGGGACCAGGGAAGCGTGGCCATAACGGGTGAGGTGCTGTATGATGGTTATTATTCTATCAAGAACCGGCAAAACCGGATCAGTGACCTGATCAGATGGTCGGGCGGACTCACTCCCGATGCTTACGTGGATGCGGCCAGGCTGTACAAAATTGATTCTGTTCCGGTGGGTATTGATCTGCAAAAGATATTGAGCAATCCCGGCAGCCGGCTGGATATGATACTGGAACCGGGGGATTCTTTGTATATTCCCAAGCAGCCGCAGACAGTGAACATTTTTGGCCAGATACAGAAGCCATTTGCAACCACCTTTATCCCGAACAAAGGGGTTAAGTACTACGTTAAAAATGCAGGGGGATGGGCTGAATCTCCTGCCAAAAGCAGGATCTACGTAACCTATCCGGACGGCAGTTCCGATAATACCCGGACATTTATCTTCCACCGGTATCCCCCGATCAAACCCGGCAGCACTATCATTATCCCAAAGGAACCCGACAAAGGTCCCAAACCCGACCGGTCAGCCTTCTGGCTGGCAGCGGCGAGCACGATGTCGAGTGTGGCGCTGACGGTGGTGACGATGCTGAACTTGTTGAAATAGGGGGCAGGGGTTATGATGGTTATGATGGTTGTGATGGTTGTGATGGTTGTGATGGTTGTGATGGTTATGATGGTTGTGATGGTTGTGATGGTTATGATGGTTGTGATGGTTGTGATGGTTATGATGGTTATGATGGTTGTGATGGTTATGAGCGTTCTAGGGGTTCAACAACCACAACAATCACAACAAACACAACTTCTTCTGCAACAAACACAACCTCTTTTACAATCACAACAATCACAACTTCTTCTGCAACAAACACAACCTCTTTTACAATCACAACAATCACAACTTCTTCTGCAACAAACACAACCTCTTTTACAATCACAACAATCACAACAATCACAACAATCACAACAAAATATATAGACGCAACAATCCCCCCCAAATGGAAAAATCAATGCCAACTCAAATCGATCTCTTCTCGATAGCAAAAACTTTGTGGCGCGGCCGAAAGCGCGTTCTGCTCTGGCTTGCGACGGCCTCGGTGGTTGGGTTGCTTATCGCCTTTTCCAGCCCCCTTGTGTACACTGCGCGGACGGTGATGGTTCCACAGATTCAATCGAAGAGCTCTGGGTTGGGGAGTTTGGGGAGTTTGGGAGGGTTGGCGGCGATGGCGGGGATTAATCTGAGTAATCTGAATGCGGGCACGGAGGATTTGTCGCCGCTGGTGTATCCTGAGATTGTGAGGAGTTATTCGTTTCAGAAGGAGATCATGTATGCTCCGCTCAATTGGAGTTCGGTTAATATGCCGGTGAGCCTGGCGGAGTATGTGCAGAAGTATCAGAAAACCGGCCTGTTCGGCAGGATTAAAAAGGGGATCTTCAGGCTGCCGGGTACCGTGAAATCGTGGTTTATTAAGGAGGAGCTACCCATGGTTGCCGGTGCGGGTGATTCACTGACGCGGATTACGGAGGGGGAGCAGGAGTTGTGGGATGAGATGACGAAAACCCTGACACTTAGCGTGGATAAGAAAAACGGGTTTATCACCCTTACTGCTATGGGGCCTGAGCCGTTGGCAACCGCCCAGATAGCCGATAAGGCGAAGAACCTGCTGCAGTCGAGGATCACGGAATTCCGGATTGAGAAAGCAAAGCAGAACCTCGATTTTATCGAGGGACGTTTTGATGAAAAGAAAAAAGAGTTTGAGACCGCGCAGGACCGCCTGGCCCGGTTTCGCGACGGGAACCAGGGCATGACCTCCAATATGGTTAAAACAGAAGAGGACCGTTTACAAAGCGAATATCAACTGGCCTTCACAGTCTATTCGGAATTGGCCAAACAGCTCGAAAGTGCTAAAATTTCAGTCAAGGAGGACACTCCCATTTTTTCCATTATCGAATCGGTGATCGTGCCCGTAAAACCTTCAAAACCCAGGAAGTTTATGATCCTGATGGTGAGTGTTTTACTGGGAGGAGCGCTGGGCGTAGGATCGGTTTTTGCCAGAAAGCATTGGAGAGAAGCCAACTGAAGTGTTTGTTAGATTGCTATGGCTGTTGTGAGTTGCAGGTTGCAGGTTGCAGAAAGTACCCACCCCAACCCCTCCCTTAAAAAAGGGAGGGACTCCTCTCCGAGGGAAAGCAGTAGCTCTCACCCCCTCCCTGTTTCAGGGAGGGGGCCGGGGGGTGGGTACCTTCACCGGGATGACAAGGCTTCGATTTTGGGTTTTGTGATTGGAATAGAAAAGCTATTATGGTTAAACGCTTCCTGAAAGGTGCAAATCCGGCGGAATGGATTGATACCTTGTTTATTGGGTACTTGTATTGGGTAGCGTTTGAATGGACGATTCTTTCGAGGCTGGGTAATTACGCGCTGATTCAGTCCATCAGGAATACCATAGACCTCGTTCCAATTGCCTTATTCCTGGTTTGTATTATAATCCTGAACCCAAAACTCAAAAGTTTTGATCTTAAGATTTTATCCGGATTTGCTTTAATCATTATTCTTTCTGCGTTATCCCTGGCTATTGAAAGAACGGGGATTGGATCCGTAACTTCTTATATTGGTGTTACGGTCCGGTTTGTTCCGCTGGTTGTGTTGGTCAGATATACGACCGCTGAGTTTCAGGAGAAGCTATTCCGGCATGTCCGGATCGTTTACTGGATCCTTGCCGGACTTGCCCTGATCAGTTTATTAGGCAAAGAGTGGTTCATAGGGCTGTTTCTTCCTTCGGTGGATGTTTTCGGTGAGGTGGTGCCTACGACCTATAAAGATCCTGGCATCAGCGCCACGTTTATCAATACTGTTGAGTATGCGTTTTTCCTGCTTGCTCTTACGGTTATCTATCTGAACGGATCGCAGTCAAAACGGGAAAAGCTCCTGGTCTCTCTTGTGTCTTCCGTCTTATGTCTTCTGTCTTTCTCAATCGCTTCCGTCCTCGGTCTCTTCCTTATTTTTTTCATCCGTAGCACGCGGAAAGTACTGGTGGCCTCGGTTTTTGCGGGACTGATCATCATAGGTGTATGGTTTTTCAATGATTTTATTCTCCAATTACTGGGGATGGATATCAAGTACTGGATCGAGATATCCTCGGAGTTCAACCGATTGGGGTATATCACCAAGGTGTTTCCGGAATTTCTGCACGGCGGCTTCAAGGATCTGATCCTGGGCATGGGTTATGATGCCGGAGTGGTGGATCTTAAGCTGGCCAACTACCACAACACCCCCTTTGTGATGATCAACAACGAGAATAACCTCAAGTACCTAAAAGATGTGTACTGGCTCTCCATCTTTATCGCCCAGGGACTCATCGCCTTCCTGACTACCTTTTACATCCTGGTAACCTTATGGATCGGCGCCAGACGTGAAGGGTCGGAAGAGAATTTCAGGGCAATCAAAACCTTTATCCTCCTGGCCTTATTCCTGGGTATGTTTAACCAGATCCTCGACATGAAGGCTTTTACCTTCTGTTTCTGGTTAATGGCCGGACTGGCGCTGAATAAGCCGGTTCCGCAGACGGAGATCGCTATTGCCTGATCATGCTATCCAGAACCGCTTTTGTCATATTATCGTGCGACGCCTACTCAGAACTCTGGGAAACCCACTTCAGGTGCCTGGATGAGCATTGGCCAGATTGTCCGTTTCCGAAATATATCCTCACCAATCACAAGAATTCAAACCGGCCGGACATCACCGCTATTAAAGTCGGGGATGACCATACCTGGTCGGCCAACCTGAAAAAGGCGCTGGAATCCCTCAGGCAGCAATACGATTATGTACTGGTGACCTTTGATGATCTTTTCCTTGTAGAGACGGTTCACAACCGTCTCTTAGAAAGTGTCCTGGAATCATTTAAGCAGTCCGGGGGACAGTTCTTACAACTGATCAAATGGCACAATAAGCCCAAACGGATGAACCAATATCTGGGCCTCATTGAACCGGGATCCTTATATCGTCCCAATTGCGTGTATGCTATCTGGGATATTGAGGTGCTCGATAGTTTACTGGTTCCTGAAGAGACTGCCTGGGAATTTGAGCGAAAGGGTGCTGCACGGAGCGACCGGTACGACCGGTTTTTTGCCGTCCTGAGCAGTGTTTTCGAATACCGGAATTCGGTTATCCGGGGAAAGGTCGTGAGGAAAGATGCCCGGCAATTCAATCTCGGTAATACCGGCAAGCTGAAGATGATGTCGGTGTGGGAAACCCTTCAGTTCAGGATCCGGTATTGGGGATTCAGAATATTTCTATTTCTGGTTCCGCGAAAGCAACAGGCCAAGGTGGCCAAAATGAAAAGTAGGTTTTCAGGCAAAAAAGCATGAAACGGTTAAAGGTACTGATCTCAGCTCATGAACTCTCGCCCTACCAGGGCTCCGAGTGCGCCGAAGGCTGGAACCTGGTAACCCGGATTGCCCGTTACCACGATGTAACGGTCCTCTATGCCCGCGGCAGTCAATTTTCCCCGGATGCCTACGAAACCGCCATCCGCCAGTATTATACCGAAAACGAAAACGAGTTTAACATTCAGTTCATTCCGGTCCCGCAACCCCGCATGACCCTATGCCTGGCTGCGATAAACAAGCGAATATCCAAGAACAACTCCAGCATTGGCTTGCCGTTTCTCTATTTTATCGGCTACCGCCTCTGGCAAAAAAGTGCCTACCTTACTACCAAGTCCCTTGTAGAGACGCATGATCATGCGTCTCTACGGGAGCCTTTTTTGATAATCCATCATTTGACTCAAATTACCTTTCGCGAACCCGGCTATTTATGGCGTTTGCCGGTTCCATTCGTCTGGGGCCCCACCGGCGGTACTTCTACCATTCCCGTTTCGTTTTACCGGCATATCGGGCTTAGGACAGCTGCTTACGAAGCATTCCGTGTAATCACAAATTGGCTGACTTTAAGGTTCAGCAACAGAATTAACAGTGCGATTCGTAAAAGCTCGCTGATTTACGCATTTTCAGCAGAGGATCAGAGACTTTTCCAAAACAAGGGAGCCAAGAGAGTTGAAGTTATGTTGGATGCCGGATGCCAGTCACCAGTTTCAGAGTTTCAGGGTTTCAGTTCCCGCTTTCGCGGGAATGACAGAAAAAGGTTTCAGAGCCTCAAGGTAATTTGGGTAGGTCAATTGATCAAAAGGAAAGCATTGGATATTCTTTTGAAAGCCATAGCTGGAGATCCGGATTTAATGAATAAGATAACTCTTACCATTGTGGGCGACGGTCCCTTACGCAAACAATATGAACAATTAGCCCAAAAACTCTCACTAACCACCACAACAAACATAACCACCACAACGAACATAACCACCACAACAAACATAACAAACACAACAATCACAACCGACAACCGACAACCGACAACCGACAACCGACAACCGATAACCTTCACCGGCTGGCTCTCAAGAGACCAAGTCTTCGATTACATGAGGCAATCCGATGTGCTCGTTCACACCAGCTATCGGGAGGCCACCTCCAACGTCATCCCCGAAGCCCTCTCCTGCGGGCTCCCTGTTATTTGCCATGACATCAGTGGCATGTCCATCGCCATCACCGAGGAGTGCGGAATTAAAATTCCATTAGTATCATATAATAAAAGTATTATCGGCTTCCGCAATGCTCTCAAACTGATAACCCATAACAATCATAACAATCATAACAATCATAACAATCATAACAATCATAACATTCATAACATTCACAACCCACAACCCACCCCCAATCTTCGCTCCGGAGCCCTCCGCCGTGCCTCCGAACTCTCCTGGGATAGTATGGCTGAAAGAATCTCAAAAGACTATAACCGAATCGTATGAGGGTGCTGCTGATCAACCGCAATGACTTTGTGGATGGGGGGGCCGATCGGGTGTTCCTGAACACCTATGATTTGTTGCAGGCTGCCAATTGCTCTAGCCCCTCCCTGTTTCAGGGAGGGGTTGGGGTGGGTACCTCTGTCGGGGTTGGGGTGGGTACTTCTGGCTCGCTTGGGGAGGGTACCAGTACGGCTGTGGAAGGTACCTTAGGAGCAGAGTTCTCAGTCAATAAGTTTACTCGTCAGGATGTAGGTCTTGACCATTTGGTGGACCCAAGGTCTTTGTCCTGGTGGGCCAAACTGAGGATGGTCAAAGACTATCTTTATAATAAGAGGGTGGGGAAGTGTCTGGATCGCAAGATCAGGGAGTTTAACCCCGATGTGGCCCATGTCCACTTGATCTTCGGAACGTTGTCAGTTTCGGTTTTGCGGGTTTTGAAAAAGCACGGTGTACCAATTATTATGACCGTGCATGATTACCGCCTGATTTGTCCCGCCAACGCCATGCTCGACCGGCATGGAAAAGTTTGTGAGAGGTGCAGGGGATCACGGTATTATAACTGTCTGATCCGGAGGTGTTCCGAGGGGAACCTCTTTTTCAGCGGGGTGATCATGCTCGAAGCCTATATGCGGAAATACCTTGTTAAGCCGCTGAAATTGGTTGATCATTTTATCTTTGTCAGCCAATTCGCACGCAATAAGCATTTGGAATTTGAACCCCGCTACGCCTTGAAATCGTCCCATCTTTACAATATGAACCTACCCGTTCCGGAAACCCCTATAATCAAAGGAGACTACTTTCTCTATTTCGGAAGAATATCTCGCGAAAAAGGCATATTAACACTCATTAAGGCATCCCAAATAGCCGGCGTTAAATTAATTATCGCTGGTACTGGCCCCCAGGAAGAAGAGATAAGAAGACAAGAAGACTATAAGACTATAAGACTGGAAGACTCTAAGACTTTAAGACCGGGAGAAGGGGAGAAAGGGATGGCATTTGTGGGATTTAAGTCGGGAGAGGAGCTTAATAAACTGATCCGGGAATCCAGTTTTGTAGTTGTGCCTTCGGAATGGTATGAGAATAATCCGATGACTGTGGTGGAAGCCTTTTCACTCGGCAAGCCAGTGATCGGTGCCCGGATTGGCGGGATACCTGAATTGGTTACTCCGGAAAATGGCTATTTGTTTGAATCGGGAAGTCCGGAATCTTTAGCGGAAGCATTGACCAAAGCCGAAAAGATGAAGTTTGAAGAGTATTCAAAAATGAGTGAATCGTGCAAGGAATTTGCCTCGAAAAACTTTGATCGCACCAGGCATTTCGAACACTTGACCGGAATTTACCAACAAGTGCTTAATTAAGCATGAAGCGCCTGATCAACAAAATTATACAGAAGCTCGGAAGGCAAAACTACCAGGTGGATGATGCTATCTCGTTTCAGAGTTTGCAAAGTCTCATGGTTTCAAAGTTTTTCCAGCTTCTGCGGGGTTATTGGCTTAAAATCACACTAAAACGTGCAGCGGGCCTGATCTTCGCCGGAAGAAGGTGCAAAATAACTCATAAAAAGTTGATTTCAGTTGGGAAAACCCTGACTCTAGGGGATAATGTGGAAATCAATGCTCTATCGAAACTGGGGGTTACGATTGGCGACAACGTGTCCATTCTGAAGAATACTATTATAGAATGCACCGGCGTGATCCGTAATCTGGGCGAAGGATTGGTGATCGGCAATAACGTGGGTATTGCCCAGGGTGCATTCATACAGGTCAGGGGCAGGGTGGTGATCGGGAATGATGTAATCTTCGGGCCCAATGTCTCCATTTTTTCCGAGACTCATAATTT
>JBBAAF010000141.1:0-9493 GCA_041658425.1 Bacteroidales bacterium
TGTTTTTAGTTTATTATATGCACCACTAATATGTTGAATATTAATGGAATAACCAAATAAACATGCTACTTTTTTTAAATTATTTGTTAACTATTCAGGCAGGTTTAGACCTGCGAAACTTGAGTAAGGAACAAGGCCCGGGGCTGAGACAAAACAAATTTTACACTCATTGGAATTGAATATTTGCATTTTTATACGAACAGGTTTGCGAATACAAAAGTTCATTCCGACATTTTGTCCCAGCCCCAGCCTTTCTACCTCCTTGGTATTAGTTGATTTTTTCTGGTGACTCTGGTTTGATAATTGTTTGTTATTCATTAGATTTGATTACTCTTATTTTTTCATCTCAGTTCTAACACGTTATGCTCTATAAACTATTTATTTTGATTATAGTTAACCTTTTCCTTGCTCCTACTCAGGCTCAGGATTCATGGAAAAGTAAGGCAGGTTGCGAAATGATTTTTGGAGATATGATCCGGAAACTGACTCATGGACTGAAATTGACACCATGCCAACCTTGAGGAGAAGAGGAGCTTTTAGTTTTGCCATTAATAATAAGGGATATGTAGGTGGTGGGGTAAATCAAAACGGACTTACCGATGATGAATTTTGGGAATACACCCCCAACATTTCCTCTGTGACCAACATCGAGCAATCTGAGAAAATCAAAGTTTTCCCTAATCCTGTAACGGACATATTAAAATTCGATTCAAATGGACCGGAGATTAAAACCTTTTCAATTTACTCGGTGATGGGTCAACTGGTTAAATCCGGGACTGCAACTGACCATACCATTCCAGTCGCTGAACTTCCGGAGGGGGTGTATGTTTTGAAATTTTTCAGCCGCCGACACCCAATTAACCCGGTAATTTAGCATAGAAAAACCGTTTGAATTGCCCGTTATTTTTCTTCCTTCTTGCACGAAGCGGCTCGGATTTATTCAGCAGAAATAATTTTATGAGGACAGGGAAAAGTGAAAGAAGAGCTTTTGAAAAACCCGTGTTTTTATTCTTCAGAATCTTATAATAATCCTCCAGTGAATCCTGCTGAAAATGAAGGATTTCCTCAAGCTGGTCTGAATCCGCGTAATTTCCGCAATGAAAATTCTTCTGGGCAAAAGCATTTTCAGGCAAATTCATGTTTCGCAATCCCATGGCAGCGAAAACCTGAGTTAGAAAATCGCGGTAGGTGGTCCGGCATTTCTCACCGCCCGATAAATTGAAAGTCCTGCCTTTGATATCTTCCTGATGATAAACGGCTTCAACCAGGGCAAACCCTGTATCGCCTGCAGTGGCAATTTCCAGACTGGTATCCAGTGGCATATTGAAAAAGAGCGGATCCATACGGGTTTGAGGGCCCATTATGGCTGGTAGCCGAAATATCGACCATTTCAGCCGGCTTTTTCTAACGATGTTCTCCGCCCTGATTTTGGTCTGTGCATATTCATCGCCATCGATGTCGGCTGTAGCTTTTTGCAATATATTCTGATCACATAAATCTCCCAGAATAAGCTGAAAATCTTTACGATATGGTTTTAACTTTCGCAAAACACCCGCTGTGTTCTGTTCAAGGACCTTCACCTCGTACCATTTTTTGTGCTGATGCAATTCTTTCAAAACCTCTAATCCTACTGATCCGGCTCCACCGGTAACCAAAATACGGGTAATTGGTCTCAACTCGCTTAATTCATTAATAGTCATTGCTTTTCGATATATGATAAGGTGAAATATTCTTCTTTGACGGCCGGATTAAATGACATTTGAGTCATATTCATCTTACTGAACCGGCCATTTTTCAGGTTCTTAATCTCCATTTGTGAAATAAAGTATTTGCCTGATTTTGGATCCATCATTTTAATGCCTGAATACATCAACTCCTTCCAGGGTTTGCCCTCCGGATCCATGAATATCGTTTTTCTGGGCATGAAATCCTTCTGGCTGATCCACATGGTTTTAAAGGATATTCCATAATCAGCGGCTATTTTTGGTGTGGCCGGGGTAACTTTGATTTTCCAGCAAACCTGTTGATCAATCGTTTCAGTTCCATCCATTGCATACGTGAAATCGTCGAGGTTCCCAACCGTCAGATCCGAGTTTGAGAATTCCGAACCCATGAAATTCCTGCTCTTTTCAGATGACACGATTTTCCTGGATTTCCGGAGAGCCGGCATGTAAATCCACATATTATCCTCCTTACCTTCATAATCATAGATCAGAATGCCGGTACCTTTAACATCGGCCGGTGAAACAAAAAGAATGGTCCGTTTCTCGGTTCCGTCCGGGAAAATCCTGGACGCCATAGTCGTTTCCCTGATGCGCTGGTTACCCTTGCCATCATTGATCTCCAGAGTCGTTTTGGCCTCCATTCCACTCAGCTTGGATTGATCCCTCGATTTCTTCATTATATCTTTCGGATCAGAGGCGGTTTGGGCTACTGCTGCACCTCCTAAGGCCATGCAAATCAGAATAATCTTTATTTTTTTCATTTTTCTATTGTCTTACAGTCTTATCGTCTTAACGTCCTCACGTCCTCACGTCCTCACATTCTCTCGTCCTCTCGTCCTCTCGTCTTAAAAACTTCGGCTTCAATATAAGCGTCAACGCGGGTATCACTACGAGTGCACCAACCAGACACGCAAATATGGAGACCACCATCATGACCCCGAAGAAGCGAATCGGACTGAATGAGCTGAAAATCAGGGGCGTGAAGCCGATCATTACCGCAAAGGCATTGAAACTGATCGCTTTTCCCGTAGTGTACAGTGTTTTAACCATTGCCCGGCGGGGCGATAAACCGGCGGCCATCTCGTCGCGCTGGCGCCAGAGAAACTGAACGGTATAATCCACACCGCAACCGATCATGACTGAAGTAATCAGGGTGGTGGCCGGATCAAAAGGAATCCCTCCCCAACCCATGATTCCGACAAGAACGATGCAAGCCATTCCCAGTGGAACCATGACAATAAGGGCTGCCGAACGCCTGCGGAATATCAAGCCAACCAGAAAGCAAACGACAACCATCGAAAGCGCGGTGGATCTCCATTGTCCGGTAACCAGGCTGTTTGTCAATTCGGCGGATATCAGCCCAATCCCGCCGATCCTGGCAATGGCCTGATCATTCGCTGTTATTTTACGGATGAATTTCGCCAGCCTGAGCACGTTGTCGCTTGATGCATCATTAATCCGGACCAGGAGCTGTGCATTCTCATAGTTGAAATCAACCAATTGTTCAAAATCCGAAGGGTCGCCGCTCATGCTGTATAATTCAAGAAACTGGGCAACCCCGTCGCGTGTATCCGGTATAGCATTGTATCCATGTTCTTTAGGGTCGAGAAGCGATTTGCTCATTAGCCGGATTACTGATGCAACAGACATCACCTGGCCCACACCCTTTTCTTTTTTGATCGCTTCTTCATAATAGAGCATCCGGTTCAGAATCTTCGGATCCTTTATATCGCCGGTAAATTGGATTGAAATAGACTGAGATCCGCCGAAATGCTTGTCAATCAGGTTTGAAGTTATCCTGACCGGATCTTTGCTGCTGAAAAAATTTACCGTGTTCCCTTCAACTGTTATCCTCACAACTCCGATTCCGATAATCAGCGTAATCAGGCCGGCTATCAATAATATGGTTTTCGGTTTCTTCGAGATGACCACTCCTGACCGGAACAGGAAATGTTCGAGCGGAGTGATATGAGGTTTGTTGTTCTTGATCCTTGTTTTTGAGCGTGGAAGGATTGACAGAGCAGCCGGGATATAGGTCAGACTCAATAGGAGCGCCCAGGATATACCGATAGCGGCTAAAACCCCTACTTCCCTGGCCGGTACGATGATATGGGTAAGCAGTGCCAAAACACCTGCTATCGTAGTGATGGCGCACAGTAAAATGGGCCGGCTCAGGGCATTCGATAACTCGGTCATCAGACTGGCCCTTTTTATACCGGGTTCGCGTTTGAGTATCTCGTGATAACGATTGACCAGGTAAATCCCGTAATTATTTCCGATGGCAATCATCATTACCGGCAGCAGAACCGTCACGAGGGCAAATTTCCATCCAGTCAACGGGATCAGCCCAACCGAAACCAGCATCGACATAAAAACTACTGATAAGGGCAGTACAACCCCTTTATAGTCGCGGAAGGATAGTGCCAGAATAACCAGCATGAGTATAATGGCCATCGGAAGCAATACCTTCAGGTCTTTTACAATATTGTCGGTAATCGACTGTTTGACAACCGGAAAGCCTCCGTAATAGATCTTTTCACTACCAGGATATCTCGAAACAATTGCTTTTACGGAATCGAGGAGAATTTTATTGTCTGAACCACTTTGGATGGTTCCGATAACTGCGGCCAGTTTAAAATCTTTGGATACAACGGTCCCCATGATCAATTCATTATCAGAAAGTTCTTTTCTGATAATCTCCCTTTGTTCCGGTGTATGCGGGATATATGATAATGCCGGAGTAACCAGCATGGAACCTTCTGATCCTTTGATAGACTTCAGGCTGAAAACCGACATGGTTCGCTCAATTTGAGGTAGCCGACGGAAGCTGTTGTCAATATTCTGCAGTCTTTCGAGAGCAGAATCATCAAGGATGTCGCTATCGCCCATTAATACCATGATCATGTCGCTGCCCCCGAAAATCTTCTCAATCTTATCGGTGTTTACCTTTGTCAGCATAGTGTTGGGAATCAATGCTTTTACATCCGGATCGATTTTGATCTTTGGAATTGCCAATGCAAAACCAATCGAAATTATCCAGGAGATGATCACGATCGGCCACCTGAAACGAAAAATGAAGTGGGATATATTCATTAGTTTTTGTATCTGACAATCAGTTGCATACGATTTATTCCCGGAAATAATTTAAAAAGGATTCGATCATAATCGGGCCTTTTCAGGAAGGGTTTTGCATTGTTGGCAAATCCGAATCCTTCCTGAGGAATGCCGATCATAATATTTTCCATTTGGCCCGATCGATTTTCGTCATCCAGGAGGCAAAGGCCATACTGACCGGGCCTGAGATCTTTTATCGAAGTATGGATAATGCCTTTAGCGAGAGAATCCTTTTTCACCTCATAGGTTTTTGCAGGATGATAGGGATATTGCTCCGGTCCGGTATATACTGATAACAGTATGACCCCATTATGGTTACGGATATTGTTGATTTCAATATCCAGTGTTGTCTTTTCCTGGGAAAAGGAGAATAACAAGCAGATTACAACTAAAATACCTGCAGTTTTCATTGTCTAAAAAGTTAGCCTGAACTCGAAAAATGGACCGTTAAATGCATCTTTTATCCAGCTGAACCGGGAATAATCCCCGCCATGGTAATACTGATAGCCGGCGGTAGCCTGCAAGCCGTCGGTCAAATGGTATGTGACTTTCGGGTAGAGCAGGTACTCTTCCGTTGTAAAATTGTACAACGTTGAAATTTCAACGTCGAGGGTTTCATGGAAAAGGGTGACTGACGGCCGTAATAATACTGAATGGCTCCATTCATGGGTTTGATCATAGAGAATGCGATTGTAATAACCGATCTGGCTTGCAAGCAAAGAGCCGAGCATGGGCCAGACTTCGGGGTTGGATATCATAGCCGGATCAAAGGCTTGAGGGGGATCCGCCGGCATAAAATTAAACACATACTTTCCTAAATACCCGGCAATGATCCGGCAGGGACCCAGCTCACGGTCGATGCTGATAACCCACTGTATTTCAGAATTGGGTATCATAGGATCGATGGTGTCACCTTGTTCCGGGATTTTATAGGCAATCTCCCCGCGGATACCTGTATTGAAGATTACGGATGCAAAATCGGCTCCGATAGTTTGCTGACGGAAAGGTACTTGCAGCAATTCGAGTTTGAAATCTGAAAAGGGCGGAGCAGGAAGCACTCCGGGCTTCAGAGCTGGCAGCGGATCATATCCTTTGAACCAGGAAACAGAACCTTCAATACCCGAAAATACAAGATCCAGCTTGGTGCCAAAAGATGTTTTGTCCCACTTAAACCCGGGATGCACCGGTGAACCTATGGTTACAAAGGAGGGCATTTCAACCAGGTCGAACCGATAAACCGACGGGGTGTACCACGGTGCTAAATCGGCCTCGAGTTTCAGCCAATCCCACGGATTGTACTGCCCGCGGATACGGAAATTTCCGATACGCATATCATCATGGTCGGGTGATCTGACAAAGTAATTTGAGGGGGTAAGATTATCGGTCGGGTTCCATCCGTCGGCACGGCCCCATGGGGAAACCTGTTTGCCTATGCGGAAGCCAAGCTTACCCGGATAAAGATCGAGGTATGCCTCCCGGATATCAAAGGCCGAAAATTCAGTTCCATATTCTGTACCGACCCTGAACCTGACATCTGTATAGGCTTGTCCCCAATTTCCGGTTTTTGCTTTCAGTTTCAGAGAAGTCTCATTATAAAGGCTTTTTAGAGTTGGCTCCTCATGGTTAATGATTCCAATAAAACCGGTTGCACGGGTATATCCCGAGATCGTAAGACCGGATACTCCGGCAGGATCTGCCGCTTTCAGGCCGGATTCGAATGCCTCCTGAGCCGACAGATGAAAACAGCAGGCGACAATTATTATAAAGGAAAATACCTTCTTCATGACCCTTTTTTTCTCAAAAATAGTGGAGCATGAAGATGCAGTCGCCCTGTTGGAACGGGCTATAAAATCAGGACGTACAGACTAAGTGGAATGCACCCTCAACGTATTGTTAATCAATCCGGACGGCCAAGTGAATGAAGATACTCAGATGGTGTAAAATTTGTGATACGTTTGAATACAGAGTTAAATGTTGATTTCGAATTGAACCCGCATTCGAAGGCAATGGCCAGAAAGGTATAATCTTTATATCTGGGATCAACCACCATTTCCATAAATTTTTTTACCCGGAGCTCGTTGATATAGGCATAAAAATTCTTGCCCAGCTCCGTATTCATGGCTTGAGTCAGATGATGTTTGGGTATCAGAAGCTCCTCCGATACTTCGGCGAGTGAAAGTTCAGGGTTAAGGAATAGTTTTTTACGATTCATCAGGTCATCCATCGCGTTAACTAATTTCCGGAGATCCTCCCCGCGCAGTCCGGATTTTGCATACTTGATTGAATTCACCGTTTC
The DNA here is from genome assembly GCA_041658425.1 of Bacteroidales bacterium. Taxonomy (GTDB): domain Bacteria; phylum Bacteroidota; class Bacteroidia; order Bacteroidales; family UBA12481; genus UBA12481. The sequence goes on from JBBAAF010000141.1 coordinate 7,135, forward strand.
TTCTTCCATCGGTTTCTTTACACTGCCAGCCCTCGAAAAAATTTGTGCCTGCCGGTGACCGTAAAAGCTAAAAGCAAAGGAGAAAAGGGTCAGCCCGGTAAAGGAGAAGATCTTTGGATCGAAAGGCAGATGAATGACCAGCATTTGAATTCCGGCTGAAAGAAATGTGAGCAGGTATGAGGCATAAACAGTAATTGAAACAAACAGGAGCCAGGTTAGTGTGATTTTGCCTGAGCTGAAAGAGAATTCTTCGCGGATCGCTTTCCTGTGGCGGGTGAGGAGAACGTAAACGATTATGCTGTAGGTGGTAAAAGAGGTAAAGATCAGAAGCTCGTAAATCATTTTTGCTAAACGTCCGGGGTGCGCCCAAACCGGTAAAGAGCTGGTTTCATCCGGACCGGAATGGAACAGAAATGCCAGACCCAGAAACAGAATAAATGGAGCGAAATGAGCCAGATCGGTCCAGTTCCATTTTGGCTCTTCCGAAATCAGCGTTCTGACATATAAAAATAACAACGGTCCGTATACCAGCGGAATAACCAGAAAAGGAATCTCGTAAGGCAGATGTTCCAGCCAGGTAAGCTTAACCATTGCCAGAATCATTTCTATGGCTATAATAAATAACCAGGCCGCCAGATACCTGTCGGCCAGGATTTGAGGCCGTCTGGTTGCGATAACAATTCCGGCGAAAAGCGACTGGGCGATACCGATATATAAAACAGGTTCTAGCATCAAGAAAGTTGCAGGTTGCAAGTTGCACGTTACAACTTGCAACTTGCAACCTGCAACTTTGCAAAGTTACTTTTTTGGAATAAACTGAAAGACTATATTTATGGGAACATTACGCTAATAAATATCAATATAAAATGCCGCAATCAGAAACCTATTATCCGAAAACCAGAGAAATCCTTTACCCCCTTTTCCTGGTTAATTTCCTCTTTTTCATGTGGGGTTTCATCTGGAACCTGAATAATGTGCTGATTGCCCTGTTTAAGGAGACCTTTGATCTGAATAATTTCCAGACTTCCCTGCTCACATCTGTTTCATTCTTTGCATTTTTTGCTCTTTCCTGGCCAGCCAAATTGATCATTGAGAAGTTGAAAACCGTGAACTCGATTGCTTTGGGAGCCTTAATAACCGGGTTGGGCCTGCTGATCTTTATTCCGGCCGCCCTGATGCTTTCGTTCCCTTTATTTCTGTTGGGTACTTTCGTGGTTTTTTCCGGTGTTACCTTTTTGCAGGTTGCCTGTAATCCCTATATCAGGGCGTTAGGTGTACCTGAGAGGGCTGCCAGCCGGATCAATCTTTCACAGGGGCTGGGAGCCATCGGGGCCTTCCTGACTGCCTATATCGCCGGAGGTTTTATTCTGAAACTTTTTGCGGATGATCCCTTTCACGGCATAACCTGGTTTTACCTCATTCTGGGTGTCCTGTTTATCTCCCTGGCTATTCTGGTAAAAATCGCCAACATGCCGGCCAATCCTACCGATGATACAAACCATGGTGAAGCCGATACTATCTTGACCGGAAACAAGCACAGTGCCTGGGGATTCCGCCATTTCCGCATCGGCTTTATTGTTCTCCTGTTATACATGGGTGCCGAAGCTATTCTATATCAGCTCATGACCCCTTATTTTATGCAGGAGGTGGCCCTCACCAAAGCCAGGGCAGTAGATATTTCCGGACTGATGTTTCTCGGCCTGATGGTTGGCCGTTTATTGGGTGCCGGAATCCTGATTAAAGTAAATCCTGGCCGCCTGGTGGGCTGGTTTGCCTCATTGGCTGGTTTAATGATCTTAATATCAATGCTTACGACAGGATATACCGCTATTTATTCTATTGTTACCACCGGATTTTTTATATCGATCATGTTCGCTACCATCTATTCCATGGCTATTGAAGGATTGGGGCGCTTTACCAATGAAGCTTCCTCTTTCCTCATCATGGCGATATCAGGCGGATTTTTTATTCCCTTGCTGTTCGGTCTGATTGCCGATAATTTCAGTCTGAAAACCTCCCTGATTGTCGTTTTGATCCCACTTCTCCTGGCTGCGTGGTATGGGTTTTTTGGTGCGCGAAAAGAGTAGGCAGTGGGCAGTGGGCAGTAGTTTGTTGTAGGGTATGAGCCTTGTCACTGTACCCCTTATTAATTGCCACTAGCTTTAGCTAGTGGACAGAAAATGAGTAAGTTATATCGGGCTTTAGCCTAAATTTATCTTCCTCGGTGGGGTGAACAGTAGAGTCCCGCAGTTTGTGTCCAAACGGCCCTAAGCCTAATAACCTTAAATTTAAGCGTTGCCCCGTGCAGCGAAAACCGTAACGTCAATGATGCACTGACATCAAAGTAGAGTCTGGTTCT
>JBBAAF010000142.1:0-9490 GCA_041658425.1 Bacteroidales bacterium
CCCGGGGTCGACTGGCGCGAAATGGACGAACAGACCCGTTCGGAAATGTACCGGGAAAGGTTACCTGCCCTTCAGGAGGCTGCCCGCGATGGTCATCTGAAAGGGGCCGGGATTGAAAGCATAGCCGATGGCATCCTCACCGGACAGTGGATCGAAAAAGGCAGTAACAACCAGGCTGGACGCGTACATTGCGTGGAAATTGATTTTGCCAATAACCGCCTGTATGCTGCGTCTGCCGGCGGCCAGATCTGGGCCGGAACCATCGACGGAAAGAACTGGATCTCTCTTTCTGATCCGTTTCGCATCGATAATATTCAGTTTATCAGAGCTTTTCCAAATACAACTGGTACAACACGCGTTTTGGCTTCGAACGACAAGGTAAAGATGAACTATTCCGATGACATGGGAACCACCTGGGTTGCAAGTGAAGGTCTGTCAGCCTATTACACCGGCTATGACCAAATACGGTCGGTTAGCCGGGCAGATGGTACCCTGTACCTCATGGCTTTTAAGTCGGGTTATCTCTACCTGTTCAGATCACAAGACCTGGGCAGCCATTTTACCCGGATCATTAAAAGCGCCGGATCAAATAAATCGGATATCTGGACCAACCGGTTCGGAACCGATTCGGTATACCTGATCGACCGGAATCAGGTATTCAGCCTGAAGGATTCAACCGCCTGGCAGAAAATTGCAGATGTGAACCTGAACTTTGCGGTTAATGAGATCAACCAGGTGCAGCTTGCGGGAAACACTACTTCATCGGTTACCAGACTTTATGCTATGTACCGCCTCGAAAAAACGACCCGGTTTTATGGATCCGGACCCAATGGCAGCAGCTGGACAAACCGGGGAATTTTGGATGACGGGCCGTTTATGCCGAACAGCTTCGGTGTATCGCCCACCGATCCCGATGTACTTGGATTCGGAGGGTTAAATGCCGATTACAGTACCGATGGGGGAGTTACCTGGAAAGAGGTGAACAGCTGGGGTGAATATTATGGTGATATGTTACATAAGCTTCATGCAGACATCCCGGAAGTGGAGTTTTTTAAAAAGCCGGATGGAACAGATCTCGTTTTTATCAGTACCGACGGAGGATCGTATGTCTCTGCGGATCAGATGCAAACCGTCACGAATGTTTCTCTTAAAGGCTTGAATATCAGTCAATATTATGCAACTTATACCCATCGTACACAAAATGAGGTTATTTATGCCGGTTCGCAGGATCAGGGATTTCAAAAAAGCTGGCAGGTGGGTGATGGGATAGTGGACTTCGAGCAAACTATCAGCGGGGATTATGGGCATATCGCTTCGGGAGATGGCGGGGTGAGCATGTGGACCGTTTATCCCGGATTTGCCATGTACTATCCGGAGGCAGCTACCAGCAACGGGGCTTCCATGCTTGGATTTGATGAAATGAAAATGAAAAACCAGTTCTGGATGCCGCCGCTCCTGGCCGATCCCTATTTTCCGGATCGTGTATATGTAGCCGGAGGAACTTCCACCACCGGATGTCACATCTGGTACCTTGAATACAAAAGCGGTTCGATAACAGCAACCGAGTATCCTGTTGATTTCAGCAACGGAGACCCCAACACCAGGATAGCCTCGATGGCATTTTCCCCTATTAATAAGGACTACCGGTATGTGCTTAATTCAGCGGGCAAGTTTTTTACTTCCACCGATCGCGGTACCACTTATGCGCAATCAACGAACCGCGGCCCCGAAAGCCATTATTTTTATGGAAACAGCATAGTGCCTTCCCCAAAGGATATCAATACCATCTGGTTGGCCGGCAGCGGGTATTCGGGCTCGCCGGTGTGGGTTTCGCACGATGGCGGGGAGACCTTTCAGGCCATGTCGACGGGCTTGAAAAACAGCCTGATTTTTGAAATGACCTGCAATGAGGATGGCACCCTGCTGTTTGCTGCATCTGAGGTTGGACCCTGGGTTTATATCGCTTCGAAAAACCAGTGGTACAATCTTTCCGGAGTGGGGGCTCCGCAGCAGACTTATTGGGGGGTTGATTACGTTCCGGCCTTGCGGACAGCCAGGTTCGGCACTTACGGAAGGGGAATCTGGGACTTCAAAATCGCCACTTTTAGCGGTCTGGAAGATATTGTTGCAGGAAACGCCGGACTCGCCGTATCGGTTTATCCGAATCCATGTAATGATTGGTTAATGGTCAGCATCTCATCATTAGTTGATGATCACACAGTTATCAATATTCTTACCCTGGATGGCCGTATGGTTCAAACATTCAGGCCGGCTGAAGGCTTGCCCGCAAGAATCAGTATGGAAGGCATGCCGGCGGGGATTTACCTGGTAGCGGTGAGCAGCGGAACGAACCGGGAGACGGTGCGGGTGGTGAAGGAGTGACGGAAGGCTCCCAAGGGACTTCGTACAGCGTGACGGGGTCCCGGCCTTCGCCGGGATGACAAGTGCTTCGGGGGAAAAAGAAAGTGGGGAAGGTTTTTCCTTTATAGCTGTTAACATGCATCTATAATTGAAAAAGGAAAGATGACTCCCTTAAAGTTTTTTGTTTACATAATGGCTAATGAGAATAACCGAGTGCTTTATATAGGAGTAACAAATGATATTAGAAATAGAGTTCGGGAGCATCGCAGCCATTTAAACCATGGGTTTACGTATAAATATAACCTCAATAAGCTTGTTCATTTTGAATCGTTCGATTATATCGATGCAGCAATCAGGAGGGAAAAACAGTTAAAGGAATGGAAACGAGAATGGAAGGAGAACCTGATTAAAAGAAATAATCCTGGTTTGAAGGACCTTTTCGAAAATTTATAAGTTCCATTCCACTAAACTTTATAAAAGCAATTGTCATCCCGGCGAAGGCCGGGACCCCGTCGCTTACAACGAATGCTGAAAACAGGGACTCTTCACGCTACTCCGGGTCAGACATAACCAGCTCGTCCATCCTCATAACAATTTCCTTCCTTAACTCCATGATCCTGAGTGCATCGGGTGATTTTTTGCGAAGCATCCAGGTGAACCGGATCCGTGAGCGCCATTTCCGGTTCCAGAACATGTAGTGAAGCATGTATAATGCTGCTGGCAGAAGCGTGAGCAGATAGGCCAGCCAGATACACCAGGTTTTGAATATCAGTCCGATAATGAGCGTCTGCAATCCATAGCAGATGGGCATCATGAACGCCATACTGATCACGTAGGCCACGGTGGCCCGGAATTGAGGATCCTTGAAGAAGGTGCGTGAAAGCCAGGCCGGGATGCGGAACAGATGATAATTGTTGATCAGGGCGTATATATGCAGCGGGAATCCGATGGCCAAAACGAGGGTATTCAGGAGCAATCTGAAAATGCCGTACGGGGCACGTACCGGAATATGATCGCGCAAGTTATGTTTCTTGAGCAGCTTCCAGTATTCCATAACCAGACTGTTCAGTTGTGCTATTTCTTCCGGATTGCTCTCCCGCTTGCTGCCGATCATTTGGATCATTGCCTTGTCGCCGTCGAATTTATCGAAGAGAGTTTTGCCGGGAAGATTTTTCAGCTTGCGGAACCGCGGGCCGTAAATGATCCGTAAATCCATCACCATAAAATAGATATCCTCCCATGGGATCTCGATCATGTGAGGCTCAATATGGATGCGGATCCGGTTGTTCAGCTCCTTCATTGCTCTCTGCGGGTACTGGCGGTACAGATCCTTAAGGTCGGTGATGGTTACCGGATCGGCATAACTGACTGTAAGCCGGCCTCTCACGTTCTCATAACTCGAATAGTCGATCCCGGTTGGGACAATCTTGAGCCCCAGTTTGAAATCGTACTGATCTTCAGCTTCAAATGCAATCCGCGCCAGGCCCTTTTTCAGGGGTCTGAAAAAACGTTTATCATTATGGTTGCCTTCGGGAAACATGCACAGCGAGTGACCGGTGCGCAGTATTTCGGTGCAGCGGTCAAAAACTTCCTGGTTTTTCTGAAGATTTTCGAATCCGTCGCGGATGCGGTAAACCGGCATCATCTTGATGAAGTTCAATATCCTGGTAATGAATTTACTTTTAAAGATATCGGCCCTGGCCAGAAAGATAGGCTCCTGCGGAAGTGTGGTCACAAACACCAGTGCATCCATCAGTGCGTTCTGATGATTGGGGGCAAAAATGAGCGGATCATTGGGGCGAAATTTATGGCGACCGCGGATTTCGGTTCGGCGATAAAAAATATGCTTAAAACTGAAATTGATCCAGAATCGTCCAACATAATAGCCCAGCGAGAACTTTTCAACTTTTTTCATGGAGACAGGATTTAAAGAATCAGGTAACTTGTGGAGCGGGCCTTTGCGACCAGAATCCGGCCAGGATCAGTCCGGATATGATGTGCCAGATGCCCCACCAGGCAGCGATGAATGCCATTCCACCCAAATCGAGATCCGGTGGAAAAATTTTCGGATTGAATATCAGGATGAGCCCAAGCGCGGAATTCTGGATACCGGTTTCGAGGGAGATGGAGCGAATATCTTTGATGGGCCGCTTCATGATTTTGGCGAACGACCACCCCGTGAATAGTCCTAATGCATTATGAATGAGAACAATCACAAAAATCGGGGGGACGTAGTTCAGAAAATGATCGAAATTGTTTGCAAAAGCCATTACGATGAATCCGATAAAGGCCAGGAAAGAAAATATCCGGATCGGTTTGAGGGTTTTTTTGGCTATTACCGGAAAATACCGGGTGAACAGGATTCCCAAAGTGATGGGGATGCCCATCACGATGAACACGGTGATAAACATCTGTACCGGGTCAATTTCAAGAGGGCGGAGGAGGGGAGAGGATTTGATATACAAGGATCCCCAGAGGGCAAAATTGGCCGGTGTGAGGATGATTGCAGCGATCGTGGCGAAGGCAGTCATGCTGACTGAAAGTGCCACGTTGGCTTTGGCGAGTGAAGAGATAAAATTGCTCACAATCCCGCCCGGGCAGGTTGCCACCAGAATCATTCCGAGAGCCACGGCCGGTGATGGATTGATGAGTTTAACCAGCAGAAAGGTGACTGCCGGAAGCAGCACAAATTGGGATATCAGTCCGGTAATCAATGATTTAGGCTGAGCGATTACCTCCTTGAATTGTTTGTAATTGAGATTTAGCGCAATGCCAAACATGATGAATGCCATGGTCAGGTTCATGATGAACAAACCTGTGGGACTGAAATTCAGGCGGATCGAATCGAGAATTTCCAGGTTGTCGAACATTTGGCTTTACATATTGGCTATTTTCCGCAGACTGGGTATGTCGAGCAAACTGATTTTCCGGCCATGGAGATCGATCAGGTTATCCTGTTTGAACTCACTGAGCAGGCGGATAACCGATTCGGTGGCTGTGCCAACCATATTGGCCATTTCTTCCCGGGTAAGCGATATCTGAAGAACCTTGCCTTCATCGAGACCAAAGGTTTCCATCAGAATCAGGAGGATTTCCGCTAAACGTTCCCTGACCGTTTTCTGTGCGATATCGGTAATGAAATTATTGGCTTCCCCGAGTTCACGGCAGGTGAGCTGCATGAGCAGCATCGAGAAGGCAGCATTTTCTTTGACCAGCTGGAAGAGGTTTTCAGAAGGGATGAAACAGAGTACCGAATCTTCGATTACTTTGGCTGTGGTGCAGGCAAGTTCCTTGCTCAGAACGGAACGGAAGCCGATGATATCGCCGGGTTTGGCAAAACGGATGATCTGTTCCTTGCCGTCGATGCCGGTTTTGTATATCTTGATAATACCGGCCTGAACGCAATAGAATCCATTGATACGGTGGCCTTCATGGTAAATGATGTTGCCTCTCTTGTAAAGGCTGCACCCTTTGCCATAATGGACCGAGTCGAGCTGTTCCGGGGTCAGATCCTTAAAGATGGAATGACCTTTAATTATGCAGTCGTCACAAACCGGAACATGTGAAATGCTTTTCATTTTGGCAAATATAAAAAAATTCGACAAGCGGTTTATATATATAGCTTAATAACTATGATCAACAATTCATGGAAATCGTTGTATATTACCCGAAAAAGCAGAAATGGAAAAACAGATATCAGTGGTATGGAAAGGAAACATGGCCTTTGAAGCTCAGATTGATGGCTATACGGTGATGATGGATGCCACACCGGCATCGGGCGGACAGCACCAGGGCCCAACACCCAAGCCATTGCTGATGGCCTCTTTGGGAGGCTGCACCGGGATGGATGTGATCTCACTGGCCCGGAAGATGCGGCAGGAAGTAGAATCGCTCGAGATCATCCTGAAGGGTTCTATTACCGACGAGCATCCTATGCATTACCAGGGTATCCACCTGATCTATGAGTTTGCGGGCAGGGAGCTCGATGCGGAAAAACTTCAGAAAGCTGTTGACCTGTCGCAGGAGAAGTATTGTGGAATATCTGGCACCCTCAAGCGGGCGGTGAAAATTACCTTCGAGATCGTCATAAAATAACTATGCTCGGCTGGCGCCTCGACTCTGAAAGGTACCCACCCCCTGGCCCCCTCCCTGAAACAGGGAGGGGGCCAGGGGGTGGGTACTTAAAGACAAGTTACATAAGAGCGGAGCGCGGGGGAGCATAATTACAACGCGCCGGTGAACTGCCGCAGGAATCGCACGTCATTCTCAAAGAGCAGCCTGATGTCTTTGATGCCAAACTTGAGGAGGGCAATCCGTTCGATCCCCATACCAAAGGCAAATCCGGTGAATTCCTGACTGTCGATGCCGACGTTGTCGAGGACGTTCGGGTCGACCATTCCGCAGCCGAGGATTTCGAGCCAGCCGGTGTATTTACACACGTTGCATCCTTTTCCGCCGCACAGGGTGCAGGAGACGTCCATTTCAGCCGAAGGTTCGGTGAAAGGGAAGAACGAGGGCCTCAGGCGGATGCGGGTATCCTGGCCGAACATCTCCTTCGAAAAGAACAGCAAAGTTTGTTTCAGATCGGTGAATGATACCCTCCGGTCGATATAGAGTCCTTCCACCTGGTGAAAGATACAGTGCGAGCGGGCCGAGATGGCTTCGTTGCGAAATACCCGTCCCGGGCTGATGGTCCGGATTGGCGGTTTCTGTTTTTCCATCACCCTCACCTGCACGGGGGAAGTGTGGGTACGGAGGAGAATATCAGGATCCTGCTCGATAAAAAAGGTATCCTGCATATCGCGGGCCGGGTGTTCCGGCGGGAAATTCAGGGCCGAAAAAACATGCCAGTCGTCCTCGATCTCCGGACCGGTAGAGATGGTGAATCCCAGGCGGCTGAAAATATCGATGATCTGATTTTTGACGAGCGAAACCGGGTGACGCGAACCCAGCGGCATCGGATCTCCGGGAAGCGTAAGGTCGAGGGAGAGATCCACCTTGAAGCTCTTTTTAAGCTTCTCCTGGATATCCTTTAATTTGCTGATAGCCAAAGTTTTGAGCAAATTCAATTCTTGTCCGAATGCTTTTTTATCCCGGGGTGGAACTTCCTTGAACTGCTCAAATAGCACGGTGATTTCGCCTTTTTTCCCAAAAAGCTTCACGCGGAACTCCTCGAGCCGCTCCGGGCTGTCCGTTCCAAAAGCTTCCACCTCTGCAATCAACTGCCTAATTTTCTCAATCATTTTCGTGGACTTTTTTCAATGTCACTTGTCACTCTTAAAGACGCAATTATGCGTCTCTACAACGGTCACTCGTCACTCTATTTAACCACCGTGAACGAAATAATCTTCACGTCAACCTTCGGCCGGTTGGTGGTCATATCACGTTCTACTTTTGAGATTTTATCGACGACGTCGAGACCTTGAGTGACTTCACCATAAACGGTATACGTGTAATCGAGATGCGGGGTACCGCCGATGGTGGTATAGATTTTCTTTTGTTCCTTGGTGAATTTCGGGTGCGGATTATTCGGGGCCTGCTCCATCTGAGTGAGTTCGGCTACCGAACAGGGTTTTCCGACCACGATATAGAATTGCGATCCGGACGAAGCCATTTGGGGGTTCCCCGGGCCACCGGTGCGAGCAGCAGCCAGCGCGCCTTTTTTGTGGTAATGGTTCGGACGGAATTCAGCAGGAATGGTACCGAGCTGTTGCCCGGGATTGACAGCTCTCGTGCCGGGATCGCCGCCCTGGATCATAAATCCGGGAATTACGCGGTGGAAGAGGACGCCATCGTAGAAATTCTTTTTGATGAGGGCGATGAGATTATCTCTATGGATAGGAGTATCATCATAGAGAACCAAAGAGATATTGCCCATGGAGGTCTTCATGAGGACCTTGGTTGATTGAGCTTGATTTTCAGTTAGCATACCGAGAGTAATGAATACGGTTAATAAAAAAGCCATTCGTTTCATAGCAATTCATTTAGGCCCGCAAGTTAGTAAAAAGGAATAAAAGCCAGAACCGGCTGTTTGCCTGGTAACCCGAAATTTCCTAATATTGCACCCGCGGAGATATTAGCTCAGCTGGTTTAGAGCGCTTGCTTGACAGGCAAGAGGTCACTGGTTCGAATCCAGTATGTCTCACGAAGATAATCAAAGAGTTAGCAGGTCGCTGGCTCCTTCTTTTTTGACCTGGTTGCAGCAGGGTTGCAACATCAGGTTCAATTGTCTGGCTGGTCTTCGACAGTTTGAGCCGTGTCGAAAATCGTAACTATCACATAATCAATAGTTAAGTATTTTTATTTTGATAAAATTGTTTCAAAATAGTGCCAAATTATTTGCAAAATAATTTGCTTAAAATATTGTTAGATAAGATAATAAATTTGTAATTTTGTAGTGCAAATATCTAACAGCTATGTTTGTTCGAGTTAAAACCGTTGGGATTTACCAGTACCTGCAAGTGGTTGAGAGCTTTCGGGTCCATGGTCAGTCCCGCCAACGAGTGATCGGAACCATCGGCCGGATGGACGCACTGGCTGATACTGACAATGTTGACTCATTAGTTCGTTCATTAAGCCGTTATACCCGGGAAGCTTCGCTGGTGATTACCGGACGAAGCCAACTCAATGCCTCTACCCTTCGGATAGGTGCTCCGCTGGTTTTCGGTCGCCTCTGGAAAGAGTTGGGGTTGGATCAAATTATCCGGGATGTCACCCGCCGCCGCCGATTTTCCTTCGAGGTGGAACGATTGATTTTCACCACCGTTCTTCACCGGCTGATGCAGACCGGAAGCGACCGTTGCTGCAATAAATGGAGGAAAACTTACAACATCGAAGGAGCCGAAGATCTGGACCTCCAGCACGATTACCGGGCGATGGCTTTTCTGGGCAGCTTGCTGGAATCGAAAGGGCCCTCCGCGTTTGGCGGGCGATACGTCAAAGACCTGATTGAAGAACGATTGTATCATTACAAGCGGAACTTGTTTGATCAGGTGGATCTGGTGTTTTTCGATACCACTTCCATCTATTTTCAAGGAGAAGGCGGCGAGGAGCTGGGAGTGCGGGGGTTCAGCAAGGATCACCGTCCGGATTTGAACCAGATGGTGGTGGGCGCCGCCCTGAACCAATA
>JBBAAF010000143.1:0-9443 GCA_041658425.1 Bacteroidales bacterium
TAATCGAATCAACCTATCAAAGAACGCAAAATCTGGCACTTCAGGCGATCCAAACGGTCTTTCCGTCGGATTTTTCCATCGAAAAATCCGCTCTCAACCGAACTTTCGGAATTTTTTCGAAATGGGCCCCGGATCAACTTTATGTGCGCGAAATATCATTTTAAAAATTTTCATTGATCAGAGTGGACTCAATTAAGAAATTTTGTTTGGATATTTAAAAAGAACCTATATATTTGTTAGGTTAAATTAAAACCTAAAACTAATTCCTATGAAGAAACTTTTTCTGCTGATTGTTTTGTTTGTGTTTGTATGTGGCTACACTTTATTGGCACAGACAATAATCATTACAGGTACGGTTACCTCTGCAGTTAAAGGGGAAGGTCCAATTCCCGGGGCAACTGTTCAGGTAAAAGGTACCACAGTAGGTACCATTACAGATGTGAATGGAAAATATTCACTTACAACACCTCAGAATGCAACCACACTCGTTTTCTCCTATATCGGGATGAAAAAGCAGGATGTTCAGATTGCGGGCCGTAGTGTTATTGATGTTGTAATGGAATCTGACATCTTAGGATTGGATGAAGTTGTTGTAACCGCTCTCGGTATTTCCCGCGAGAAAAAGGCTCTTGGCTATTCAGTCCAGGATATTGGCGGTGACAAAATCCAAAAGACAAAGGAGTCAAACATTGTTAACGCCTTGCAGGGAAAACTGGCCGGGGTTCAAATCACCAATTCCGATGGTGGTGTTGCTTCCAGTGCAAGGATCCTTATCAGAGGTGTGAACTCACTCTCCGCCAGTGGCAACAACCAGCCACTTTTCATTGTTGATGGCGTACCTATCAACAACTCCACTTCTGATGTAGGTGCTTATGGCGGGAACGATTACGGTAACGCTGTCAGTGATATCAACCCTTCAGATATTGAGAATGTCAGCGTTCTGAAAGGCGCCAGCGCAGCAGCACTCTACGGATCAAGAGCTGTTAACGGGGTTATACTTATAACCACAAAATCAGGTAAATCACGTCAGGGTAAGCCAGGTCTGGGTGTAACCTTCGAAGAGAACGTTATGTGGGAAAGACCTCTTGTAATTCCTAAATTACAGGATCTGTATGGACAGGGATCCAGTGATGAATTTGGATCTGGAAAATATTCATTTTCATATGTTGACGGTGCTTATGGCGGGGTGAATGACGGTGTTGACGAAAGCTGGGGACCGCGTCTCGACGTCGGAACATTAATTCCTCAGTTCGACAGCCCTTATGACCCTGAAACCGGAGTTCGCACACCCACTCCCTGGATCTCACACCCGGACAACATAAAGAGTTACTTTGAAACCGGACTGAAAAAAACGACCAGCCTGGCCGTTGCAGGTGCCAGGGACGGTGCAAGTTTCCGTCTTGCATTATCAAACCAGACCATCAAAGGGATACTTCCGAATACCGACCTTAAAAGAAATAACATTTCTTTAAATGGTGAAATTGCTGTTACCGACAGGATTACCTTTGGAGGTTCCGCAACCTATATCAGCAACAAAAGTGAAAACATTGCGCAGAATGGTTATAATGCGGGCAACCCGATGCAGTCACTCACACAGTGGTACGGCCGCCAGGTTGATACGAAATATTTGAGAGACCACCAGAACGATATTGACCCTGTCGCTGTGGGCGGGATTCATTATCCGGTCAACTGGAACCATAGCTACCATAATAACCCCTTCTGGCTCCTTGAGAAAAATACCAACTCGAGGAACAGGGACAGGATGATAGGTAACGTTAATTTAGGCTGGAAATTAGCTGACTGGGTCAGCTTCAGAGCTATGGCCGGAACTGACTGGTCTATTGAAGATATCATGCAGAAAACAGCTCAGGGCCTGGTACAAGATCCTAAGGGTGGATTTTCCAGCTATTCCAACCGCAGACAGGAGATCAATGCCAACGCCAGGTTTGAGTTCGTTAAGACCTTTGGTGATCTTAATTTCAACGGAACTTTAGGCACGGAGTATAACCATTATAATGGTCAGTACCGTTCAACTTATGCTGCGGATCTTATTATCCCGGATCTGTATTCAGTCAGTAACTCTGCTGTTGCAGCTACAACAGGTTTGAGCGAAGTTCACTATGAATTGCAGAGTGTTTTCGGAACCGCAAACTTTGGTTATAAGAACTTCATCTACCTCAATATTACCGGGAGAAATGACTGGTCATCAACATTGCCGTTAGATAACAACTCTTATTTCTATCCATCGGCATCACTATCATTCATTCTTACTGATGCTCTCGGTATCAAGTCAGACATTCTTTCCTTTGTGAAGCTCAGGGCAAGTTATGCTGAAGTTGGCGGTACAGCCAATGCTTATGCCCTTATGGGCACCTATGGAGCAACTGATCCATTTAACGGTAACCCATCACTCAGTTATACCAGTACCATACCTCCTCTCGGACTGAAACCGCAGAAAAAAAAATCTAAGGAGATTGGTCTGGAGGTAAAACTTCTACAGAACAGGCTGAGCTTCGATGTTGCTTTCTATAAAGAAAACACCATCAACCAGATCATGAATATCGCCGTCTCCCAAACTACAGGTTTCAGCACCAAAACAATCAATGCAGGTAACCTTCAGAACATGGGGGTTGAATTACAGGCCCTGGCTTCTCCTGTCAGGACCTCTGACTTCTCCTGGGATATTACCTTTAACTGGTCGAAGAACAAGAACAAAGTTGTCGAACTCTACGAAGACATGAAATACCTCGAACTTTACAATTTAAGCTGGGGCAGTTATGTATATGCCTTCCCTGGAAAGGATTATGGAACTATTTGGGGTTATGCAGTTGTCCGTGAAAATGCAACGCCGGTCTATTATGATGACGCAAAGACACAGCTTTCACATTATGTCTATTCCGGAAGACCTCTTGTCACTACCGCTGGCCGGCACATCCGTTCAGGCCAAAGGACAGATCTCGGTAATGTTTACCCTGACTGGTTCGGAGGAATTACCAACTCATTTACATATAAGAACTTCAACTTAAGTTTTCTGGTTGACTTCAAGAAAGGCGGAGATATTTTCTCTGTAACCCACATGTTTGGTATGTATACAGGTATCCTTGAATCTACTGCAGCCATTAATGACAAGGGCAAAAACGTCAGGGATGCGCTTGTTGATGGAGGCGGTACCCTGATAAAAGATGCCGTTTACGGGAAAGTAAATACTGACGGTACCATCGCTTTCCTGGATGCTACAGGAGCCTCTGTTACTGCCCCGGTTACGAACACAACATACGTGGATGTTAACCGCTGGGCTTATGACTTCTATGGCAAGCCTGAGCTATCTATATTCGATGGAAGCTTTGTCAAGCTTCGTGAGGTTTCAATGGGTTACTCGTTTGACAACATTGGTTTCCTGAAAACAATTGGTATCAAAAACCTGAACCTCTCACTGGTAGGACGTAACCTGTGGATCATCCATAGTAACATTCCGGATATTGACCCCGAAGTTAGTCAGAGTGCTGGTAATACGAGTGTTGGGGCAGAAACCAACGCTATTCCTTCAACCAGATCCATTGGCTTCAACGTAAAGATTGATTTCTAACCTTAATGCATCTGATTATGAAATACTTAATAAAATCACAAAAATTTATATCGGGATTGTTCCTGATAGTGGGTCTTCTCTCGTCTTGTACCAAGGGTTTTGAGGAGTTGAACAAGGATCCGAACAACCCGGTGGATGTTCCTGCTATAGATGTTTTCACTAATGCAGTGCAAAGTTCTGTCAGCCGTGAGTTAGGCGGATGGATTCAGCATACCTATCTTGGCGTATGGTGCCAGCAGTGGTGTAAAGTCCAGTATATTGATGAAGACAGGTATATGCCGCGTGACATGTCAGGCGAATTCCAGGGGCCTTTTTCAAATTGCCTTAAGAACCTTACCATAGTGATCACAAAGGCTACAACTGATGAAAATGACAGACTTCTGGCAGCTGCAAAGATCATGAGGGCATGGGATTTCATGTACATAACTGATATTTGGGGTGATATACCTTACAGCGAAGCAATGCAGGGTTTCAGCGTTACCGGGACATTAACGCCCAAATATGATACTCAGGCAAGTATCTATGCCGATCTCCTTGTCCAGCTTGAAGAGGCCAATGTCCTGCTTGCCGGAACAACACTTAACTTCGGTGGAGGTGATATCCTTTATGGCGGAGACCCCGTCCTCTGGAGAAAATTTGCAAACTCACTGAAACTGAGGATACTGAACCGCGCTGCAGGTACACCATGGTCATTCACCTACAACATGGCTGGCACTCAGCCGGATGTTACCACTACAGCAGGTGCTGCAGCAATGGCAGATGCAGACGCTAAAATAGCTGCCATTCTTGCCGACCCGTCAAAATACCCGGTTTTTGAATCCAATACTGAAAATGCAGCACTGGTTTATCCCGGACTTCCGTACAGAAACCGGATCTTTGATGCTCTCTACACAAGACTGGACCAGGCTATTTCGGAGACCATGGTGGACTGGCTGAAGGCAAGGACTGACCCCAGAATTCATGTCTATGCTCAGCCAACACCGAATTCGGTTGAGACACCGCCGCTTGATTATGTTGGTTTCCAGAATGGACGTGCGATCACTTCGGCACTTTTCCCGGCTGTTTCTCTTCTTGGAACAAAAATCGCCTACACTGAAACTGCGCCGGCTTATGTAATGTGTTATGATGAAGTCCAGTTTATTAAAGCTGAACACTATAAGCGTGCAGGTAACGATGGTGCAGCCAAGACTGCCTACGAAGCCGGTATTGCAGCTTCAATGGAAAGATGGGGCCTGGCTGACGGTACCAGCGTTAACGCGACATGGGGTAGAGTTCCCTTCTCAACCAGTTCAACCGGTTACCCGGTGAACTATGCCACTTATCTTGCTGATCCGCTTGTTGCATGGGGAGGCACTGATGCCCATAAATTCCAGCTTATCTGCGAACAGAGATGGGCAGGCATGTACGGACAGGGTGTTCAGGCATTTAATGAGGTAAGAAGAACCGGTTTCCCGGAGAGGATCTTTGAATATGAACTCGAGGGAGCTTATTACCCGAATCTCGGACTTCCTGTCAGATTGCAATATGCATTAAGCGAGGATACCTATAATACGAATAATGTTTCTGCAGCAAGGGTCGCTCAGAACATTGAGTCAATAAATGAAGGCATGTTCAGTACAAATGGCATTTCAAGCCAACTGTGGTGGAATACCAGAAAAAATCCAATCCCAACCGAAACTGATGTTCATTAGAATTTTATCGGTTAACTTTTATCAGAAGAGAGCCTCAAGGGGCTCTCTTCTCTTTTTAAAATTCCGGATATGAAAAGAGTAATTTTGTTTTCAGGAATATTAGCAATTTCTTTATTCGTTTCTGTCATCAATGCACAGAACGACTGTAAAGTGCTTATGCCAGCGATTGGTGATTCATACACAGGATCCTGTAAACAGGGTCTCGCTGATGGCCTTGGTGAGGCTTTTGGTATTGACCGGTATAAAGGTAAATTCAAAAAAGGTTTCCCAAATGGTGTTGGAACCTATATTTGGCAATCCGGTGATACGTACCAGGGGGAATGGAAAAAGGGCCGCAGAGACGGGGATGGTAAATTTACTTTTAAATTTAAGGGCAGAGATTCAGTGCTTGCCGGCGTCTGGAAAGAGGATAAATACCTTGGAGAACGCGTTCTGGCTCCGTATGTAATTGAATACCAGAACGGTATTGGCAGGGTAACCTGCATGAAGGTGGGAGACAGACCTTATGTCAAGTTTAAATTCTCACGTAACGGGGAAGAATTGAATAATATTAGTAATCTGCTGATGCAGGGCAGTTCAGGTTCTGAAAGCGGCACCGTTTCATTTACGGGATTTGAACAGGTTACCTTTCCTTTTAAAGGTAAAGTAATTTTCAATGCTCCCAATACTTTCCAGACTGCCACTATTTCCTGTGAACTCAGGTTAATAATAAATGAACCCGGGTCATGGATTGTCACTATGTTTTATTGATTTGGCTTTAAATCTTAGCCTTGACGATTTCCAATATCCTTGTTTCTTTGTCAATAGCCAAAGTTTCAATTTCTTTGGCCTGTTTCAGGATATCTTCGGCAAAAACACGGTCATTCAGGTCGCGTGCATTGATTTTTACATTTAAATGGGCCCCTAATACAGCAGATCGGGCAGCCAAAGCTCCAACTCCGGCATCCGAAACCGAATTCGGATTGCCGATTTTCGCCATCGACTCAAGAACATCCATGGATTCCAACGCCAAATGCAT
This sequence comes from Bacteroidales bacterium, assembly GCA_041658425.1. Lineage (GTDB taxonomy): Bacteria > Bacteroidota > Bacteroidia > Bacteroidales > UBA12481 > UBA12481. The sequence continues at coordinate 6,296 of JBBAAF010000143.1, forward strand.
AACCTGGAAAGGAACTTCCATGGCATATCGGGTAGCTGCCTGAATGGCCTCTTTTCTGATCTTTTTCTCGTCATCGTTATTTTTCGGCAACGCAAAGGCATCCATCACCCGGTTAAAGGAACGGGTGTCTTCATCTACTATTTTGTTGAGTGCCTTTACGTAGTACATGCCCTTATCCGCCCAATCGGAGAACTCTTCCCACCGGTCATCCCAGCCCCTTTTATGAGAGGAAAGGTTGGCAACCATAGTGCCCAATGCAGCACCCATCGCTCCCATATAGGCGGAAATAGATCCCCCGCCGGGTGCAGGTGATTCCGAAGCCGTTTCATTGGCAAAGGAGGCCAGGTCCATATCAATCAGCGGATGATTGTACTGGTCAGCCAGGATATATTCAATGATCTTTTCCTCTGCTACAAAAGGCTTCAGATCATCTAAACCCAATGATTTCACAGCGATTTTGATGATCTCCTTTTCCGGTATGCCGGTTGAACGCTGCTGTTTTTTCAGAAAATAGCGCCCGGCCTGCAGCATTGCATCAAGCGGGACTAAACCAACCAACTCTGATCCGGTAACCCGCATGCCTCTTTCGATGGCTTTATTGCAAACCTCTTCGAATGCAACATGGATCGGAGTTACCGAAATATCTGTCAGGTTGATGGATATCTGGGCAATGCCGTATTCTTCGATGTACCAGCCGATTGCTTTTACCTTTTTCAATGATCCCGGGATCCGGGCCGGCTCACCCTGACGAAGAACACGTCCTGCCTCACGGATGTCAAAAGCAATTGAATTCGCCCGGCGGGTTGATGTGGTATTCAGATTAACATTATACGCTACCAGAAAATTCCTCGCTCCGATAGCGATCGATCCGGTTCTGGGAACAAATTCGGCAGGCCCGAAATCGGGTTTCCATTCAGGATCCTTCAGTTTTTCGGACAATCCTTCATATTCCCCGCTGCGGATATTTGCCAGATTTTTCCTTTTTTCTTCAAAAGCAGCAAATTCGTAGCAATAAACCGGAATCTGCAATTCTTCACCTACACGCCTGGCCAGGATCCTTGCATATTCGGCTGCCTCTTCCATGGTTACACCGCTGACCGGAACAAACGGACATACATCGGTAGCACCAAACCTGGGATGCTCTCCTTTATGGTGACGCATATCTATCACCTCGCAGGCTTTGCGAATACCGAGGAACGCCGCTTCAATAACATCCTCCGGGGTGCCCACGAAAGTCACAACCGTTCGGTTGGTAGCCTTTCCGGGATCAACATCCAGCAGCCGGATTCCGGATACTGATTCAATCTGGTCGGTTATTTGTTTGATTATTGATAGATTGTTTCCTTCGCTAAAATTGGGGACACATTCAATTAATCGCTTATTCATGGAGATAGATTATTTGTTTTCGATTAGATGGCCATTCAGGATGACTGCATCAATGAGGTTGGAACCAAAAGCATAGGGTAAATAGGAATACCCCGGGATTGGCCGGGTTATGATCAGATTGGCTTTCTTGCCGGTTGTGATGCTGCCAAGCTGGCTTTCTAAGCCCATTGCACAGGCAGAATTGATGGTGGCGGCATGGATCACTTCTTCCGGCAGCATTTTCAAACATATACATCCGAGAGCGAGAATCAGCATCATGTTCCCTGTCGGGGAGGATCCGGGATTAAAATCACTGGCTAATGCTACAGGCAACCCGGCATCAATCATAGTTCTTGCAGGAGGCCAGATCAATCCCAGGAAAAGCGCCGCACCCGGAAGCAGGGTAGGCATGGTCCGACTCCCAAGCAAAGCACGGATTTCCTCTTCACCGGTGTACTCCAAATGATCAACCGATAATGCATTAAATTTTATTCCAGTCTGAATACCTCCGGAAAAGTCGAGCTCGTTGGCATGAATTTTCGGACGCAAACCGTATCTGGCCGCAGCTTCTAATATCCTGGCCGTATTATCAACAGTAAAAAAGCCCCGATCGCAAAACACATCAACAAAATCAGCCAGATTTTCGGCAGCTACCTTAGGAAGCATATCGTGTAAAATCAGATCAACATACCCATCCTGGTTATTTGCGAATTCCGGTGGAACAGCATGAGCACCAAGAAATGTGGATCGTATGGTAAGCGGGGTCGTTTCTTTCAATCTTCGGATAACTCTTAGCATCTTCAGTTCAGATTCTGTATCCAGTCCATAACCGCTCTTAATCTCCACAGCTCCGGTACCCTGACTGACAATCTCGTTTATCCGGACTAATGCCTCCTGATACAGTTCATTTTCAGAAGCTTTGCGCAATCTGATGGCGCTATTATTGATGCCGCCTCCCCTTTGGGCGATCTCTTCATAGGAGAGTCCCCGGATACGGTCGACAAATTCCTGCTCACGACTGCCTGCATAAACCAGGTGTGTATGGGAATCACAGAATGCCGGCATAACGATCTTTCCGCTTGCATCTATCTCCGACTCTGATCTGACCCTGCATGAATCCATCGGGCCATAATCCGCGATTAACCCATCCTTAATAGCCAGCCAGGCGTTTTCGATCAGATTCAGATGGCTCATCTTATTACCGGCAACACACGGGTTACCTGGCTCCATAATCTGGATCAATTGCCTGATATTCTTGATAAGCAGATCCATACTCAATGGCTATAACGGTTTAGTTGCCTCTTTCAGCCAGATTTGCTCTTCAGTGGTCAGATAATCAGCAAGTTCAGCATAAACTCGAAGGTGGTAAGCATTTAGCCAGTCCAGTTCAGCCGGTGTCAAAAGATTCTTGTCGATCAACCGCCGATCTATCGGAGCCAGAGTAAGCGTCTCAAACCGGTAGAAAGTGCCGTATTCGTTTTCCAGATCCTCCACAACGAGTGTCATGTTCTCGGTTCGCATTCCGTAATTACCCTCACGGTATATGGCCGGTTCTACCGTTGTAACCATACCCGGTTCCAAACCAATGTTCAGATATCCGGATGCGGAGGTACCGATGGTTTGAGGACCTTCATGCACCGACCCAAAAAAACCAACCCCATGCCCGGTACCGTGACTGTAATTCAAGCCAATGTCCCATAATGATTTACGTGCAAGAATGTCCATCTGGAAGCCTTTGGTCCCCTTTGGGAACCTGAGCATTGAGACTCCTAAAGTGCCTTTT
>JBBAAF010000144.1:0-9387 GCA_041658425.1 Bacteroidales bacterium
GCTATTTGGAATGCCTGAAAAAGACCGTCGAACCGTAGCGTTTGAAGTTGGTATGCAAAACGGTGGATTAGCATCGGGCTTAGCTCTTCAAATGGGGAAAGTAGCTACTGTAGGACTCGCACCCGCCATCTTTGGACCGTTAATGAATGTGACCGGTTCAGCTCTCGCCAGCTGGTGGCGGAGTAAACCTCCCAAAGAAGCAATCGAAAACCTCGACATTGTTCAGGAAATTGAAGTAAAAAACAATTAAATATTATTATCATGAAAAAATTCTATTATTTATTTATTTTTCTCTTTTTCTTAGCAATCTCCACTAATTGCCGCCAACCAAACCAGGAAAAAGATGTCGCTGCAGCTGTTGAAATATTTAGAAAAGGAATTGTTGATGCTGATAAAGATCTGCTTGGAATTATTACAGCTGATGAATTGGTTTATGGGCATTCAAGCGGAAAAGTTCAGAATAAAGCAGAATTCATTGCAGAAATAATCAGCGGCCAACCATTGGATTATATAACAGTTGATTTGGCTGACCAAACCATAAAAATAGCGGGAAATACCGCCGTTGTCCGTCATACACTTTTATCTGAAACAACAAGCAATGGCATTCCTGGACATTTGAAGATCGGAAATATGCTTATCTGGCAGAAGCAGAATGGGACATGGAAGTTGCTGGCCAGACAGGCATATAAATTATAATAATAATGGATAACAAAATCGTAACATTTGGAGAAATTATGCTGCGGCTGTCTACCCCTGGCAACGAACGCTTTAGTCAAGCCCGGCAATTTAATGCTTCTTTTGGTGGAGGTGAAGCTAATGTAGCCGTTTCATTGGCCATTTTTGGTCTAAAGGTTGATTATGTAACCCGTCTTCCGAAAAATGATCTTGCAGAAGCTTGTTTGATGGATATACGGAAATACAATGTCGGGACAGATAAAATCATTTATGGTGGTGATCGTCTTGGTATTTACTTCCTTGAAACAGGAGCCGTTGCACGTGCCAGCAAGGTTATTTACGATCGTGCAAATTCTGCTATTGCAGGTATAGAGCCTGGAATGATAGATTGGGATTCAGTTTTTGAAGGAGTCCGTTGGTTTCACTGGACAGGAATTACTCCGGCTATTTCTGAAGGAGCAGCTCTTACCTGTAAAGAAGCTATCATAGCAGCCAATAGAAAAGGAATTACCGTTTCAACCGACCTTAATTTCAGGAAGAATCTCTGGAAATGGGGTAAAAAAGCTTCAGAGGTTATGCCTTACCTTGTATCGGGTTGTGATATAATTCTTGGAAATGAAGAGGATGCCGGAAAGGTATTTGGAATTCATCCTTCCGGTGCAGATATTACGGGTGGTACGGTGGAAGCTGATGGTTATGAATCTGTTTGCCGTGAAATGATGGAAAGATTCCCGAGAGCTAAAAAGGTGATTATTACGCTGCGCGGATCTATCAACGCTAATCATAATACGTGGTCAGGTGTTCTCTTTGATAGTAAGATACTTTATAAAGCTCCGGTCTATAACATTACCCACATCGTTGACAGAGTTGGTGGTGGGGATAGTTTTATGGGTGGCCTCATTTATGGCCTGATTACCTATCCCGGCGATGATCAGCGAGCTCTTAATTTTGCTGTTGCTGCATCATGCCTTAAGCACACAATAACCGGTGATTTTAATCTTGTAACCGTCAGGGAAGTTGAAATGCTTATGGGTGGAGATGGTTCCGGACGTGTGTCCAGATAATAAATGTTACTCATTCAACACAATAACTCATGGACAGAAGAAACTTTATTCAAAAAACTGCGGCAGGTGCAGTGGGGCTTCTGGCAGTTGATGCCATCACTCCACTCCGGGCAAAAGCAATCGCCGCTGCGCCCACTCTTTCTATAACTAAAGTGGAAATGGTTAGCTTTACTAATCTTCCATGGATAAGGTGGGTCAGGCTGCATACGAATGAGGGAATTGTTGGAACCGGCGAAACGTATCCTTTTCCGGCAGCCAGCTCTTCCGGGATCAAGGACCTTGAATGGAACAGATGGTTTGGAGACCTGTTGGGTACAAACCCGTTGGAAATTGAGCAGACCTGGGAAAGAGCCTACCGGCATTATGCATTTAATGTTTCCGGCGGCTCAGAAATGCGCGCCTTGTCGGCAATTAACATCGCTCAATGGGACATTATGGGCCAGGTATGTAAAATGCCGCTGTATCAACTATTGGGGGGGTCCTATAATAAAAAGATCAGGGTATATAATACCTATACCGGCGGCGGACGCGACATCAATGGCTGGTCACTGGAAAAGGATATGGATAAGATCGCAAAGTTCCATGTTGAGCAAGGGATTAAAGCGATCAAGTTTTGCCCCTTTGACAATGTTGCTGTGCAAAATAACGGAGAGTACATCTCCAAAAATGAGATTGATCAATGCCTGGAATGGATCAAGCGGGTTAGGGATACAGTGGGCTTCGACCTTGAGATAGGGTGTGAGTTTCACAGTATGTGGAATTTGCCCAGCGCCGTACGCATTGCCAATGCGCTGGAGCCCTATGATATACTCTTTCTGGAAGATATGCTGTTGCAAGACAATATTCAGGCTTACGTGACTCTGAATCAGGAATCGAATATCCCGTTGGTGATCAGCGAGCGCCTGGCTACCAGATTTGGTTTCAGAGAGATGTTTGAGGCCAAGGCAGGAGAGATAGCGATGTATGACGTTACCTGGTGTGGTGGCATTTCTGAGGGAAAGAAAATATCTGATATGGCGAATACTTACTATGTGCCAACCATGTTGCATACTGCGGGCGGTCCAATATTATGGTATGCATCCACACACCTGGCCGCGGCGGTTACTAATTTATTTTATGTAGAAAGCGTTTACCCGTATTGGCACGATCGGGACTCATTTTTCTTTGATAATTCTCCTCAGGTAAAAAATGGCTTGGTTCTCGCGCCTGATCTTCCCGGTTTGGGATTGCAGTTTAAAAAGGGTTTATTCGAGCATAAGGATGTTATTGTTGAAACGATAGCTGAAAAGTAAGTACAGAATGATAAATATTTTACATAAACTGCAACAAACAACTGCTATGAAAGCAAAAACAATTCCCGGATGCTTACTAATTTGTGGAACAATTTTATTTTTCGCTTTTTCGTGTAACGAGGACACAGTCCAAAGCCTGAATAAAAAATACCTTGAAGGTGAATTCTGGCGCCAGCAAGGTCTGACTCAGATTATTCCTTTCTGGCAGAGCCATGTCAGAGATACTGCTCATGGGGCTTTTTATTTGTATCTGTCACGGGAAGGAACGCCGCAACCTCCATGGGATAAATACCCGGCAATGACAAGCCGCCAGGTATTTGGATTCACTTCTGCTTATCTGCTTTCCGGAGACGAAAAATATCTTGAAATAGCACATGAAGGAGTGAACTATCTTTTGAAAAATGCATGGGATAATCAGTATGGCGGATGGTTTGATTTGCTGGATCAATCTGGAAATCCCAAAGTAACAACAAAGAGCGTTTTTAATCAGTTATATACTAATGCCGGTTTAGCGCTCTATTATTTTACGACGAGAGATGAAAACGTGTTGTCTCATATTAAAGAATCGATCCGGATTCAAAAAACATACGCGTTTGATAAAAATGATGGAGGATATTTTATGGCACTTTCAAGAAATTTAAGTGTGTCTGATAGCTCAAAAGGGAAACACTCACATTTTGGATACACAAGCTCTCTGTTAATTAATTTGATGATGATTACGCGCGATAAAGAAATCCAGGATTTTGCAGAAGAGTTAATGCAGATTTCACTCACACAAATGACAGATACCAACTTTGGTTGGTTCCTTGGATATCCAGGTCATTACGATGCAAAATGGAATCTAAAGCCAACCATTGTAAATAATAAAGAAGTCATTTCAGCAGGCGCTCAGCTTACTGCCTGTCTTTCTCTGTTACGCTTATCTGAAATAACCGGAAATGAAATATATCGAACAAAAGGGATTAATTTAGGCGAGCTGCTTCTACATACGGCCTGGGATTCAACCCGTGGAGGCTGGTTTGATATGATTGAGAGAATGCCGCCACATATGCCGCAGGATACATCATCAGTTTCGTGGTGGATACAAAGCTATGGTCTTTATCTTCAACTGCATCTATATAACATTACCGGAGAAAAACGATACCTGGAATCGTATCAAAAGATGGCTTCTTTCTGGAATAATTATTTTGTCGATAAAGAGTTCGGTGGAATTTTCCTGAGCGTTTCACCAACCGGCATTCCGCTCAGCACTGACAAAGCTGTCGGTTCGAAGTCATCGTACCATGAGATGGAGAATGCCCTTTTAAATTATCTCTATCTTAATCTTTATGTTAACCACGCACCGGCAACTCTCTATTTTCATATTAAGAATTCCTCGACCCAATCAAAATACTTTGTCTCTATTGTTGAAGATCCTTTTGTTCAAATAATCGGTGTAAAAATAAATGACAAGTCCTGGAATGATTTTAATGCCGTTGAACGCTCGGTCGTTCTACCTGAGGGCAAAGACTTAAAATTAGAAGTTACTTTAGGAGCCGCTGTTCCACCCCGGGCGAAGCTCCAGGTAAAGACAAAACTTTAAATGTACCAAATTCTTTCACAGTCAATAAATCATGAACAGAAGAAAATTTATTCAGAAAACCTCCGCAGGTGCTTTGGGACTTTGGGGGTTTAACATGTTGACACCCCTCCGTGCAAAAGCAATGACCGCTGCGCCCAATCTCTCTATCACCAAGGTGGAATCGGTTAGCTTTAGTAATTTTCCATATATCAAGTGGGTCAGACTGCATACAAATGAGGGGATTGTAGGAACTGGCGAAACTTATCCTTTTCATGCAGCCGCCTCTTCTGTGAGCAAGGATCTGGAATGGAATAGTTGGTTAGGAGGCCTTTTAGGTACGAACCCTTTAGAAATTGAGCAAACCTGGGAAAGAACCTACCGGCATAATGCATTTAATGTTACCGGCGGCGCAGAAATGCGCGCCTTATCGGCTATTAACATCGCTCAATGGGACATTATGGGTCAGGTGTGTAAAATGCCATTGTATCAACTATTGGGGGGATCTTATAATAAAACTATCAGGGTATATAATACCTATACCAACGGAATGAAAATTAATGATTGGACTTTAGAAAAGGATTTGGAAAAGATCGCCAGGTTTCTTGTCGGGCAAGGAATTAAAGCTATCAAGTTTTGCCCCTTTGACAATGTTGCTAGTCAAAATAACGGAGAGTACATCTCCAAAAATGAAATCGATCAATGCCTGGAATGGATCAAACGAGTAAGGGATACGGTGGGCTATGACCTTGAGATAGGATGTGAGTTTCACAGTATGTGGAATCTGCCCAGCGCCGTGCGTATTGCCAATGCGTTGGAGCCTTACGATGTACTCTTTCTGGAAGATATGCTGTTGCAAGACAATATTCAGGCTTACGTGACTCTAAATCAGGAAACGAATATCCCGTTGGTGATCAGCGAGCGCCTGGCTACCAGGTTTGGTTTCAGAGAGATGTTTGAGGCCAAGGCAGGAGAGATTGCAATGTACGACCTTACCTGGTGTGGTGGCATTTCTGAGGGAAAGAAAATATCTGATATGGCGAATACTTACTATGTGCCAACCATGTTGCATACTGCGGGCGGTCCCATATTATGGTATGCCTCCACACACCTGGCCGCGGCGGTTACTAATTTATTTTATGTAGAAAGCGTTTACCCTAACTGGCACGACCGGGACTCTTTTTTCTTTGATAATTCTCCTCAGGTAAAAAATGGCGTGGTTCTCCCGCCTGATCTTCCAGGCTTGGGATTGCAGTTTAAAAAGGGTTTGTTCGAGCAAAAGGATGTTATTGTTGAAACGATAGCTGAAAAGTAATGCGCACCTCATCAACTGGAAAAGCATTTAATGAAAATAATAACTAAAATGTCACACATCCGATTATTACAGGTTATTGTGTTCGTTCTGGTATTTCCACTTTTGGGATTGGCGCAGAATGTGGAGGTGAAAAATAATAGTTTTTATATTGATGGGCAAAAGTTTTTTGTGAAGGGTATTGGTTATGAAGTAGGGGCCACACCTGGTAAGGTACCTTGGGCAAGAACCTTTGATGCAGAACATTTACGTTTCGATATGCAACGGATACTGGCCGGCGGCTTTAACACCATCCGCACCTGGGCGCCATTTATAGCTCAGGAGCTTGATTTGCTTCAGCAGTATGACGTCAAGATCATCATGGGCATATGGATTGATCCTCATGGAAATTTTTCTGATAAAGCATTTGTTGATGAAGCCAAAAAAATTGTGGCCGATGTGCTCAGCTATTCTAAAAACTACGACAACATCATTGCCTATCTGATCATGAATGAACCGCAGCCCGAAACTATTGCTAATGCGGGTTACGACGAAACCGTTGCTTTATGGACAGAACTGATAAATATCATTCATGCCCAACATCCCAATCGGCCGGTAAGCATTGCCAATACCAGTAATGGTACTTACATTAATTCGGATGTTTTCGATTTCAGCGCATACAATGTGTACATCTACAATCCCGTTACGGTGAACTACCTGCATGGCTACAGGGATTTCATCCATTATCTGAGTCAATTGAACAACTTCAGCTCTCCGTTGATCATCACCGAATATGGTCTGTCTGTTTCACCACATGGCCCTGGTAATTGGGGATACGGTGGCAACAGCCTCACTGAGCAACAAGAAGGAGTTTTACACATGTATAAAGCATTGGTGGATGGAGGTGCAGCAGGTTCCTGTGTGTTTAATTACAGCGATGGCTGGTGGAAAGCAGGCAATGAATTTGTACACGACGATAATGCCGAAGAGTGGTTTGGACTGGTGAATTACACCAGCTTGTTTGATAATTTCGGGCAGGAGCGACCGGCATGGGAAGCCGTAAAAGCATTCCAGTCAGCTATCATCACGCAACCCCGGTCATCAGAAATATATACCACCAAAGTACCTGTTGAAGTCTTCATTAACGACACTGTGAAACGGATCGAAATTGTACTGGACAATGAACTGGTGTATCAACGGCAACCGGAAAATAACTACCTGCTGGATACCCTTCTGTTCGATGTTCATGACCTGAAAGATGCCACATTAGTATTTAATTGTTATGATGCAGAAAACAATCTGGTAAAAAGCGAAGAAAAGAGCATACTGATCACAGCAAAGGAATTGGCTTTGCCTACTATCCATATCAGCATTGCCAATAATAACTTTTGGCAGAGCGGTTATGTAGATGTTAACTACCAGATTGATAAGTCATCTGTTTTTACCACCAGTTCCAGGCTCGACTACATCTTCTACCCGCACGTCGGATTCAATTATGGCGAAAAATTCCAAAGGACCTTACCCGGTGACGAACGAGTCAACTTTGCAAGCCACCACGCTTTTAATGCCAATGTGAATGTGTTCACAGTGGGGGCTGCATTTGATGTGACTTACAATAGTTTCCGAAAACGCATTGTGAATCAGCTTACACTATCCCGAATTAACGATGTGACAAACAGTGTGGACGAGCCATTATCAGCAACAACCTCCATGCGCATCTACCCCAATCCAATAAAGGAATACTTTAAAGTAGCCTTTGATGAAACCGTTACAACACCCTGGTTTAACTATACAATTATGAATAACATGGGTATCGTTGTAACACATGCTGAAAAGGCTGAGAGGTACCAGCCAATTAATGTCAATACTTTAATACCGGGCATTTACTACATCCGGATTGTCCTGGCCGGTCAATCCGTTCCCATCGCAAAAAAACTAATAAAATTTTAGAAGGGTGGGTGTATTCTCACGGGCTCCAAAAAATTCCAAAAAATTCCATTGAATCGTGCTGAAGTTGTAATCGTCGAACAGCAGCGAGAATAGCCTCGCGCTTGGGGCCTAGATCAGATTGAGTACTGCAAAAAAAAACAGTAAGGTTCTTTTTCATCATCTATACAAAGTCATAATGTTAATTTTGCGTGGCACGTAATATATGCAAGAACCAAACAATAACAAATGGCCTTTTATGTTTCTTTTAATCAGTTCTTTCATTATCAATACTCCGGTAAATTTTAGCTGTTTATTGTAAAATAACTCTGGTCTCTCTTAGGCATTAAGTTAAAGAAAAGTACCATGGTTGAAGGAATTGAGGGAATGTTGAACAAGCATATCCTTGTTCATTGTCTTTAATTCAGTTTACCTGCTGTGGAAAGTATTTATTTTTCAGAAAATAATACCTCCATTTTCGTGGTTTGCTGTGTTAACCGGAATTCCAGATGTAAACATCCTTCTGAATTTAACCAATCCTGACTAGTCAGAAACTCTTCCGGAGTGACTGTAATCTGAACCGGTTTATTATTTGAATAAAGCTTCAAGATCATGTTTTTTCCAGCCCTTCCGTTAACATTAACGGTAAACGCATCGCCCGATCTGTAGGCTAAGAGATAGCTATTCATACTTAGGATGCCTGAAATGCGGTGAACATTCCCGTTCAATGAAACATCAAACGACTGGTCAATATCCTGGTTCTCCTTGTTGTTCATAACAAGAACCGCTTTATCCAATACCACTGCCCAGGCATCTCCATTATAGGAATTTACCCGGTTCTCATGGAGATAATCTTCGATGCTTCTGTTCCGGCCAATTACTGAATTATCTTCAAGTCCGGAAAACGATTCAAGTACAGAGGGCTGTGTCCACCTCGAAAAGACCGGTAGATAGTAATTCTGAATGGAAGAAGGGATGACCTGAAACGGTTGTCCGGTTCCGTACATTGACTTATACAGATGTTGAAGCGTCCCGTAATCAAGATCCCAATGCGAATCTGATTCATGGGCAACGTGAACCAACCGGACTTTTTTCCTTATTTCTGACCTGTCGGAGATTAGACTATCCCTGATCATTACAGAGAGCAGGGGAAAGGTAATCTTCCTGGAAATATCAGAAGGATGACCTTCCTTATCCCAACTATCATCCGATGGCTCAAAGGAGTACACCGAAGCTCCACCCGATAGACCGAGAAGCATCATTTGTCCGTAGAAAACCGTTGGAAATTCATTCATGACTCCCTCTTTGAACCATTGTTGCTGTCCTGGCTTTCCGAAGCCGGCTTCGTACCAGTACCAGTGCTCTGGCTGAATACCCCAGTTATCAACAACCTGACCCAGCCAGAGTCCAAGCAAAGCGCTTTGAATGGAATACGTCGTGAGGGAGCAATTCATTTTCCAGAGAGGAACGAAATAGGCCGAATTTTCTTGAATAGTCGAAATGAGTTCTTTGTTCAATCCCACATCAATCCATAAGTTCCTTCCCCAGTGCCCGTCTGCCCAGACAACGCTTCGGCCATAA
>JBBAAF010000145.1:0-9339 GCA_041658425.1 Bacteroidales bacterium
CGACCTGGTAGCTGCTGTGATAACCCTTTTCGCAGTGAAAGTATCTGACAAACCAGCCGATAAGAATCATCATTATGGTCACGGTAAGGTTGAGAACCTCAGTGCGCTGATCGAAACCCTGTTCAGAGGCGATCGATATGCTGCTCGACCGGGTATCACCGGAGATTCAGGAGAAAGTAGAAAACCAGATAAATCATGTAACCGAAATCACTAATTACCATGATCTTAAAATCCGCTCGTCGGGCGCTGATACTTTTGTCGAGGTCTGCATTAATGTCAAACCAGGATTGAGCATCGACGAAGCACATGAAATCTCACATCATGTTTCCGATGAGATCAAAAAGAAGGTCGACCGGGTTCATGTACATATTCATACCGAACCGGAAACCTCTACCGATTTTACTAATCTGATTACAAACAATTAAATAATAATATTAAAAGGTCTGCTTGGGGATTTGTTCGATTACTAAAATAACTGTCCACTGATGGCGCTGATTCCACAGATGACCAATGCGAATATCCGTGTTATCAGCGCCATCAGTGGACAGTACTTCTTTTGCCATTATTTCTATATTTGCGCCATGATTTTCGGAATCGGCACAGATATAATTGAAGTTGAGCGAATCCGCGGGTTTATTTCCAAGGGCAAGGCGTTCAAGCAGCGGGTGTTCACTGAGCAGGAGATTACCTACAGTGATTCATTCCGTGATCCGGCCCCGTTTTATGCAGCACGATTCTCGGCCAAAGAGGCATTTGTAAAAGCCTTGGGAACAGGCTTTACCGGCGGAATCGGGTTTAATCAGATCGAAGTGTATCACGTTGAGTTGGGTAAACCCGAAATCCGTTTAACCGGCAAAGCCAAAGAAGTAGCTGAACAAAAAGGCATTACCAAAATTTATGTGTCCATTTCGCACGTGAAGGAATGGGCGCATGCGGTGGTGGTGCTGGAAACTTAAGGCAAAAGGCAGAGGGCAGAATTATCCGCACTTCGAGTGCCCGCACTTGGTGCAAATCAAACATCCCTCCTGATAAATCATCTCATCACTGTCGCACTCCTCGCAATGCTCCCCTTTCGAAGCCTTGGTGCCATTGGGAATAAACTGCTTCAGTGCACGTGCAACCCCGGCCTTCCAGGAGTTGATATTCTCATTATCCAGACTGAGCGAGGAAACCAGTGTAACTACATACGGGATTGGCATACCGTGACGCAATACCCCGGAGATCAGCTTGGCATAGTTCCAGAATTCTTTATCGAACATGTATGACAACCCGCCAACCGTGCAGGGATTGCCGTATTTATCGGTGTAATGGAAATCGTAACGGGCGCCTTCGGCTGTTTTTACCTTGATAATCTGACCATGAGTAATTGATTTGGGAATCACCAGAGTATCTTCTTCGGCGCGGCCGGTGAAGATCTCATAAGGTTGACCGTTGAGCATTCCAACAAATGCAAGCCAGTCCTCATCCTCATTTTTAAACCGGAGCAGTTCGGCTTCCAGAACCGGTGGACGTTTGTGTCCCTCATGCTTGTGAACCTGTTCCTCTTTTTTCTCTTTATTCTTGATCAAAACGCCATCGCGTGAGCCTTCCCGGTAAACGGTAACCCCCTTGCAACCACTTTCCCAGGCTGTCCGATACACATCGGCAACGGTGCTTTCAGCGATGTCGTTGGGCAAGTTAACAGTAACCGAAATGGAATGATCAACCCACTTCTGTATACCGCCCTGCATACGCACTTTGGCTACCCAATCGATATCTGCCGAGGTGGATTTATAATACGGTGATTTTTTAACCAATTCATCGATCTGCGCCGAGGAATAGTCTTTGATCTTAGAAGTATCGTATCCGTTGATCGTCAGCCAGTCCATGAACTTGTGATGGAACACATTGTACTCTTCCCAGGAATCGCCCACCTCATCTACAAACGACACCTTGCACTCAGGATCATTGGGATTCACCTTGCGGCGGCGACGGTACACCGGTAGGAATACCGGTTCGATTCCACTTGTGGTTTGCGACATCAGACTGGTGGAGCCGGTTGGTGCGATGGTAAGCAAAGCCAGATTACGCCGGCCTGCAGCGGTCATCTCTTCGTATAATTTCGGATCGGCCTCCCTGATCCGGTTGATAAACGGATTATTTTTTTCACGCTGCGAGTCATACATCGGGAAGGCACCACGTTCGCGGGCCATATCAACCGATGAACGATAAGCTTCAAGAGCCAGACATTTCTGTACTTCAACGGCAAAGTCGATCGCGATATCGCTTCCGTAGGTCAGATTCACGGCAGCCAGCATATCTCCCTCAGCTGTTATCCCAATGCCTGTGCGCCTTCCCTGCTCGGTTTTCTTCCGGATATTCTCCCAGAGTTTTATTTCAACACGCTTCAATTCATAATCTTCGGGATCGTTATTGATTTTCCCGATAATGCCTTCTATCTTTTCGATCTCCAGATCGATAATATCATCCATCATGCGTTGTGCATAATGAACATGCGTTTTAAACTTATCGAAATCAAACCGGGCATCGGGCGTGAACGGTTTATCCACATAAGAAAACAAGTTGATAGCCAGTAACCGGCATGAATCATACGGACAGAGCGGAATCTCGCCGCACGGATTCGTTGAAACTGTCTGGAAGCCCAGATCGGCATAGCAATCCGGAATCGATTCACGAATAACCGTATCCCAGAACAAAACCCCGGGTTCGGCGGATTTCCAGGCATTGTGAATGATCTTTTCCCACAGTTTGCGGGCATCGATCTCCTTAACGTGAGTCGGTTTGTCGGAATTAATCGGGAATTGCTGCTTAAACTGGCCGTTGCTGATAACTGCCTGCATAAACTCATCGGTAATCTTTACAGAAACATTGGCTCCGGTGACTTTTCCCTTTTCCGTTTTTGCATCGATAAAATTCTCGGAATCAGGATGTTTGATCGAAATACTGAGCATCAAAGCCCCGCGGCGGCCATCCTGAGCAACTTCGCGGGTGGAATTGGAATAGCGTTCCATAAACGGAACCACCCCGGTCGATGTCAGCGCCGAGTTCATAACCGGACTCATCGTGGGACGAATATGGCTCAGATCGTGACCTACCCCGCCCCTGCGTTTCATCAGCTGTACCTGCTCCTGATCAATCTTCATGATACCGCCGTACGAATCGGCTGAACCTTCGTTGCCGATCACAAAGCAGTTCGATAATGACGATATCTGGAACGGATTACCGATACCGGTCATCGGTCCTCCCTGGGGAATGATATAGGTAAAATTCTTCAGGAGCTGATAGAGTTCCTCCTCCATCATCGGACTGGGATAGCGCTTTTCAATCCGGGCAATCTCACGTGCCATCCTCCGGTGCATATCATCCGGGGATAATTCATAGATATTGCCCGCAGAGTCTTTCAGCGCATATTTATTGACCCAGACGGTGGCCGCAAGTTCGTCTCCTCCGAAATACCTGCGGGATGCCTCAACGGCCTCCTCCAAGCTATAAGTCTTGCGACCTTTTTCTGTTTTGACCGACATTTCTTCTATGTACATAACACTGATAACGTATGTTACTCAATGGGTTAGACAACGGGGCTTAATTTTTAGAGGACTTTCGCCCTGTTATCAAATTTAGCTCTGGGAAACAGACCAAAAAATCAATTTTATTAACATTTAGTTAACCTTGGTCATAAGGCTATTGGTAACCAGTGGTTTGTCCGGTTCATATCCATTTATGAACAGGGAGTGTTCACTATTTTCCCAATAAATATCTAATTATTAGATCACTAGACCCCATCTGGCTTTTCATGTAACTGACTGCCTGATTCCCTGATTCCGAGCGGAAATTCGAATCAGAGCAAAGTTTTTTCACCAATGATGAGAAACTTTCAAAGTCGTTTACCGGGAATGCCGCCCCGATATCGATCAGGCTCTCTGCTTCCCTGAATTTGGTCCAGTTTGTACCGAAAACAACAGGTATGCCGTGAGCGGCAGGCTCCAGAATATTATGGATGCCCTTCCCAAATCCTCCGCCAACGAAGGCGAGATCAGCATATCCGTACAACCCCGATAAGAGTCCGATGGAATCGATAAGAATCACATTATATAGATTAAAAGCATCCCGCCAGGGTTCCATGCAACGGCTAAACCGGATAACCTCCCCCCCAAACAATTCTTCGATCTGTACCAGATGCTCCTCCGTGATATCATGCGGTGCTATCACCAACCTCAACTCCTTTTTTAACTCCTTAAAATCCGGCGATTTCCAAAGTTTCGCCAACATTTTCTCCTCCACCGGCCATGTACTCCCCCCAATCAAAACCAGTTGTCGGTTATCGGTTGTTGGTTGTCGGTTACCAGCCATTACAGCGTCAACACGAGTGTCACCTGCGACCACAACTTGCTGCATGTGATGCTTTTTCAGCAAGAGAGTTGAAGCTTCATCCTGTACAAAAATCCATTTGAAAACCTGAAGTTGCCGGCAGAAAACCCGTCCCCATTTTTTAAATAGATACTGATCCGGGCGGAATCGTGCAGAAATCAGGTAGGATGGGATATTCCGCCGATGCAAAACCTGTAATAAATTAGGCCAGAAATCATATTTTACCAGAATAAACAGATCGGGCTGTATCTGATCGATGAGCAGGTTCATCTTTTTCCGTGTATCCAGGGGAAGGTAAAAAACCAGATCGGCCAGCGGATAATTTTTCCGGATGTTAAACCCGGACGGGCTGTAAAAGCTCAACAGAATTTTGTCGTCAGGAAACCTGGCTTTCCAGCGCTCCAGTATCGGTCTTCCCTGCTCAAATTCACCCAGTGAAGAAACATGCATCCACAAGGTGCGGCGTTTCTTATCAGCTTTCCATTGAGAAACTAGTGATTGGTTCGCTCTACGGCCTGAGATCCATTGACCGGCTCTCCGGGAGAAGGGTGAAGCCAGCAGAATGATCAGGTAAAATATCCTGATCCCGATCTGATAAATCAGGAACACGTTGTGCTAAAAATAAGTATAGGTTCCGGTGGCTTTTTTACCAACCGGGAATATCCAGCCCAAACGAATCCCGAAAAGAAAATCGTGCCGGAGCTTATTTTCCGGTCCATGCAGGTTATACAGCCAGTCGCGCCGGCCCATCGTCCAGGCCTGATGAAACTCAAATCCGGCATAGAAGTTTATCGGTTGTTCGCTATCCAGATGAAGGTACCCGATAAACTGATTCAGTGCAAAGCCATTAGTCAGATAGTCCAGCAATTTTACATAATCATCCATGATAACCGGAATGCTGTTCTCCTCCAGGCGAAAAAAGGTTTTGTATTGCAGCAATCCGGCCGATGCCGTGATCACCAAACCGGAATTCGGGTTCGGTCCGATCACCGGGAAAAGTTTTCCAACTCTTAAACCTCCATAAAATCCTCTTTCACTGATAGTTGGAAACATTTGCTCACCATAGGTGGTAATCAGGTAGCCATCCTTGTCCCTCAAACCGTTGAGAATGCTGTCCTCCTTGAATTTATTCCCGAAAATGTAAGTGAAATCAGCCGCCAGCAACCAGTTAGAGTTGGTTTTAAACCAATAGGAGCCGCCCACGCCCATATTAAATCCATACCGCGATGCAATATCGCCGGTTGGCAAATGGCTGCTCACATGAAATGAAAACATGTGCAATTGCAGCGTGGTATCTTTAATGCTCTGGGCAGGAAGAAGAAGCGGAAAGAACAGGAAAGCAAGGGCAAGGATTTTCTTTGCCATGATGATTATATTATTTCAGCCGATAAATATACGCAATCGCTGTTTAACATTTTTTAACCGCCACCCTCAATGCGATCTTTCGAAGAATTGTACCTTGCATCATTAAACCTAAACAACGTTTACGATATGATTAAATTATCATCCATGTTAAAAGGCCTGATGACCGTGATCATGCTTGGCCTGGTGTTCGGTTTTGTTCAGGCTGCTGACAAGAAAACCGCAAAGGAAGAACCCAAGAAAGATTCGGTTTCTTCCTCAACCTTTAGTGCACTGAAATTCCGCAGTATAGGACCGGCCTTTACCTCAGGCCGTGTGACTGATATTGCCGTAAACCCCAAAAACTTCAGCGAATATTATATCGGAGTTGCTGCCGGCGGTGTTTGGAAAACCACGAATAACGGTACCACCTGGCAACCGGTTTTCGAAAACTACGGTTCCTGGTCGGTTGGGCCGGTTGTTGTTGATCCCAACAATCCTAACGTGGTATGGGTTGGCTCCGGTGAATACAACTCCCAGCGGGCCATCGGATATGGTGATGGCGTCTATAAATCCATCGATGGAGGAGGCTCCTTCAAAAACATGGGTCTTGGCAAATCAGAACACATCGGCCGTATTCGCATCGATCCGAGGAATTCCGATGTAGTTTATGTTGCCTGCCAGGGTCCGTTGTGGGGGCCGGGTGGCGACCGAGGCCTTTTTAAAACCACCGATGGTGGACTTATCTGGAATAAAATTCTGGATATCAGCGAAAACACCGGTGTATCCGATATCGAAATGGATCCCAGGAATCCGGATGTTATCTATGTTTCAGCTTACCAGCGCCGCCGTCATGTATGGACACTGGTTGACGGAGGTCCCGAATCGGCCGTTTACAAAACCAGCGATGCCGGTAAAACCTTCAAAAAGATCAATGATGGTCTGCCGGGTGGCGATATTGGCCGTATCGGATTGGCAATCTCTCCGGTAAACCCTGATGTTGTTTATGCAATTGT
Source organism: Bacteroidales bacterium (assembly GCA_041658425.1). GTDB lineage: Bacteria > Bacteroidota > Bacteroidia > Bacteroidales > UBA12481 > UBA12481. The sequence goes on from JBBAAF010000145.1 coordinate 6,726, forward strand.
GGAAGCTGCCGAAGGTTCAGGCGGATTTTTCAGAACCACCAACTGCGGAGTGAGCTGGCAGAAAATGAGCAACCATGAATCCGGCTCGGCACAATATTACAGCCGCATTTACTGCGACCTGTGGGATGTCGACCGCGTTTACTCCATGGAAACTGTTGCACAGGTAACCAATGATGGCGGAACCACCTGGAGGGCTCTCGGTGAAGATAAAAAACACGTGGATAACCACTGCTTCTGGATGGATCCCCGCGACCCGAAACATTACATTATCGGTTCCGATGGCGGGATGTATGAAAGCTTCGACCGTGCCCAAACCTGGCAGTACAAACCCAATCTGCCTGTGACACAGTTCTACCGGGTAGCCCTCGACAACGATCTTCCGTTCTATAATGTATATGGCGGAACCCAGGATAATAACTCGTTTGGCGGACCATCGCGCGTGTTCCGCAATATCGGGGCCGTGAACGACGATTGGTGGGTAACCTGCGGCGGCGACGGTTTCTTTCAGCAGGTTGATCCAACAAACCCGGATATCGTTTACTCGGAATCGCAATTTGGCGGACTCGTACGCTACGACCGCAAAAGCGGTGAATCCGTCGGGATTCAGCCGCAGGAACCGCTCGGCGAAGCCTATCGCTGGAATTGGAACAGCCCGATCCTGATATCAAAATTCGATCATAAAACACTCTATTTTGCAGCCAATAAGCTTTTTAAATCCTCCAACTACGGCAACAAATGGACGGTAATCTCACCTGATCTTACCCGCCAGATGGACCGGAACAAACTTCCTGTAATGGGCGTTGTGCAGAATATCGATGCCGTTTCAAAAAACAATTCAACATCGGTTTGGGGAAACACCGTGGCACTGGCCGAATCACCCCTGAAACAGGGAACCCTGTTTGTTGGAACCGATGATGGATTAATCCAGATTACAACCGATGACGGTAAAACCTGGACTAAAATTGAATCCATGCCGGGAGTTCCTGATATGACTTACATAAGCTGCATCCTGGCCGATAAATACGATCCTAACACGCTGTATGTCAGCTTTAATAACCTTAAACGGGCCGATTTCAAACCGTACCTCTTCAAAAGTACCGACTTCGGCAAAACCTGGAAATCCATAGCCGCCAACCTGCCGGAAAACGGCATGGTTCATTCGATTCAGCAGGATCCGGTTAAAAAGGAGATCCTTTTCCTGGGTACTGAATTTGGTTTCTGGTTTTCTATCAATAGCGGTGAAAAATGGATCCAGATGAAATCGGGCTTACCCACTATCGCCATTTATGATGTTGCCATTCAGGAACGCGAAAACGACCTGGTTCTAGCCAGCTTTGGACGGGGTTTCTTTATTCTCGATGATTATACCCCGCTGAGGAACTTCGTACCTGCGGATCTTGACAAGGATTCACACATCTATCCGATCAAGGAAGGTATAATGTTCAGCCAGACCGATGGTAAATATGGTCAGGGCCACAGCTATTTCAGTGCCCCCAACCCGGCTTACGGCGTAACTTTCACCTATTTTGTTAAGGATCAGATGAAAACCCTGAAACAAATCCGCAAGGAAGCCCAGGCAAAAGCCCGCAAAGATGGCACCAACCCTCCCTATCCAACCTACACCGATCTTCGCGCTGAGGAAGAAGAACAGGCCCCGTTCCTGTTCTTTACCATTAAAGATGCTAACGGCAAGATGGTTAAAGTTATCAAAACCAGCCAGTCTACCGGAATGTCCAGAATTACCTGGGATTATGATCAGGAAATCCAGGGTATTCCAAACCTGAGGGGTGCACAGGCCAATCCGATGGGTACCGCCCCGGCACCAGCCATGGCCCTTCCCGGAAAATATACGGTTGAGCTGGCCCGCAACGTAGGCGGTGTGGTCACCCAACTGGCCGGACCGGAACCTTTCTCGATCAAGCTAATCAATAATTTCACCCTGCCAGCCAAAGATCGTGCAACTGTTATCGCCTTTATCGAAAAAGCCAGCAAACTGGGCAACACCGTGAATGCAACAATGTCCGAAATGGAGATGCTTTCAACTGCTGTTCAGTATGGCAAACAACTGATATTTACCTACGGCGGACCTGACACTCTGATGAAGGAACTGAAATCGCTTGAAAGCCAACTGAAAGATCTGGGTATCCGTTTCAACGGCAACCCGATCATCAGCCGTTTGCAGGATGCCGCCGAACCCGGATTGGCTCAGCGCATCGGTGGTGCACGCTATATCAGTGCAAATCAGGATGTTCCAGAAAGTGCTGTGGAACAGTATGATATCGTTGCCGGCGAAATGGTTAAAATACTCCCGCAGATTCAGCAGATCAAACAGTCGGTCGACCAACTCAAAAAGGAATTCGACAAACTGGGATATCCCTTTACCCCCGGAAGAGAAATACCCAAGTGGTAAAAAAAGGATTGAAGTAAGAATTTTGAGATTCGAAATCCAATTCTGAATTCTGAGGGAGAAGATTCAAGTATCGTAAAGGAAGGCGGGGGCCGGGACCCCGTCACGCTGTACGAATTTTGGCAGGCCGGGACCCCTTGACGCTGCACTGAGTTTGGCATAGCGGGCGACAGCAAGGGTCACCCGAAATGGGTGTGGGTGTGGGTG
>JBBAAF010000146.1:0-9327 GCA_041658425.1 Bacteroidales bacterium
GGTGCCCCTGGCTTCGATGGTAAGCCCTTACGTGGCAATCAGTTTTATCGGGTAACCGCTGTTGATAAGGCGGGGAACGAGAGTAAGCCGGGTGAGGCGGTGAAGATTGTCTCGCGCATGCTATGACCTGATCGTGCTCCGGATATGGTAATGGGTTTCCAATAATTGGGTTAGAGGTTAGAGGTTTCAGTTATCGGGTCACCAGACCATCTTATCGATATCTTACCCTCTTTCTTATCGCCTCTTCCCTTCTTCTTGTCTTATAGTCTTCTCGTCTTAAAGTCTTAAAGTCTTTTCGCTTCTTAAAAGTCCTTGCATAATCAGATACTGCGCCAGCATCACCAGCCATCTGTATGGCTGAGGTTTAGTCATGATAAGGAAATATGCGGCAATCCAGATCAGTATGAATGGCTTGACCGGATAATCCAGCCACTTGCTTCCGTTCACTGTACCAATCAGTTCCAGTACCACAATCACTAAAAAAATCAGGTGGAGAATGATAGATTTGGTTTTCATAAATCAGCAATTTGAATTGGATAAATTAAGAAATCGATCATTCTGCAAATTGACGAATCCGCATTGAATTCCCTAAAAAGAAAAATCCCGGCCAGTATTACCTGCCGGGATTTTCTTAATCAGTTAATTGACAGTTCCGAATCGTCAACCTTTCGTTGGTCCTAATTTATTTGATAGTGGCCGGTGCCGGAGGTGTTTGTTCAACTTTCTGAACTTCACCCTTGATGGTCAGCGCATACTTTTGTCCGTCATTCAATTTAACCGTGGCTGCTTTGGAGAAAAAACCGCTGACCTTAGCATCGTAGGTTAGTACAACTTCACCTTTTTCGCCTGGTTTGATCGGCTCTTTGGTGTATTTTGGCGAGGTGCAACCGCAACTTGGCTGCACCATCGTAATGGTGACAGGATCTTTGCCGGCATTGGTAAGGGTAAAAGTTGCACTGGCGGGTTTTAGTTGCGTAACATTTTTCCCAAAATCATAATCAGTAACATCCCATGTGCAGGTTAATGGTACCGGAGGTGCTGGTGGTGCCACCTGGTTGACAGCGGCAGGATTACCTGGAGTGGCGACATTTGCGGCAGCCGGCGGTGTTACCGGGACTCCGGTTACGGGATTAATTCGCTTAGCCGGTTCAGCAGGATTGGTAACGGCCTGAGTTTCCTGATTCTTCTGTGTTTCTTTCTGGATCTCCTGAAGGGTGACTTTCTTTTGTGCATTTACCGGTAATGTGGTAAAAACCAAGGCACCGGCTGCCAGTATGAACAATGCTGTTTTTTTCATCGTCTATTGATTTTTAAATTATGAGCCAAAAGTATAGCCTTCCTCCGCACCATACAGTTAACGGGTATCAAATATTTGTTAACGAGTTGTTAAGCAATATTGGCTGCCATCGGTTAATCCGGTATCTTCGCTCCTATGAATCGAACTGCTATACGTGCTGTTCTTATCCTCGGAATCCTGGCGATCACCGGAATAATCAGCGTACAGTTCTATTTTGTAAAGCAGGCAATGAACCAGGAAAAACGGCAGATGAATCAAACCATCACCATCGCGCTCACGTCGGTTGCAGAGGACCTGGCCCGGTATAATGATGCCGAATTACCGCGACAGAATCCGGTTTTTCACCACAGCCCGGATTATTATATCGTAAATGTAAACACACATATTGAACCGGACATCCTCGAGCAATTTCTGGTAACTGAATTTAAAATCAGAAGGCTCACACTTGATTTTGAATACGGGATCTATGATTGTCAGACAGATAAAATGGTTTATGGCCGGTTGGTCCGTTTTGGTGAGAATCTCAGGATCAAGCCAATGCAGGAAGGCCTTCCCAAGTCGGCAGATTACCTTTATTATTTCGGGATCCATTTTGCCGGTCGCAATCAGATGATTATGGATTCGCTGGGGATCTGGTATTTTTTCAGTTTTATCCTTCTTTTAGTAATTATCTTTTTTGCTTATACTCAGATGATTATACTCCGGCAACGCCGCTACACGGAGGTTCAGCGTGATTTCATCAATACGATGACCCATGAGTTTAAAACCCCGCTGGCATCCCTGTCGATGTCGGCCGATGTAATACAGCGGCCGGATATCCTCCAGGAACCGGAACGCCTCTTCCGTTATAGTGAGATCATCCGGGGCCAGGTAAATCATTTACTGAAGCAGGTTGAACTTGTTCTGGAGATGGGTGGCCCGGCCGGGGATAAGCTCCTGATTAAGAAAGTACCTGTCCGGCTCAAGGTAGTGATCGGGGAAATCTGCGAACTGATGGAACCCAGGGTTCATCATTCCCAGGGGTCATTAACTTTGAATTATCAATCAAAAACTGAGACGATTGAAGCAGACCCGTTGCATCTCACTAACATCATTCTAAACCTGTTGGACAATGGTTTGAAATATTCCGGCGATGTTCCGGTCATTACGGTTTCTGTTACGGATTCTGCCAATGGTCTGGTGATCGAGGTGCGCGACCGGGGTATCGGCATACCTGCGAAGTTGAAAAAGCGTGTTTTCGATAAGTTTTACAGGGTACCCACCGGCAATGTCCGTGATGCAAAAGGCTTCGGCCTGGGGCTCTTCTACACCAGAAATGCCGTCAGGGCGCATGGCTGGAAAATCAATCTCGAGAGCAAGGAGGGGCAGGGTACAATTATTCAGATTATCATCCCGGTTAAAATGAATTGATTTATGGAAAAGCCTCTGATTCTTTATGTTGAGGATGATGAAACGTTAAAATTCATCACCACGGATAATCTCGAGCGCGAACAATTTAGGGTTGTTACTGCAACGGATGGAATAGAGGCATGGGAACTGTTCCGGCAGCAACCACCGGATATTTGTGTGCTGGATGTAAACCTTCCCAGAATGGACGGATTTACTCTCGCCCGGCAAATCAGGGAAGCCAACCAGGATGTTCCCATTATTTTTGTTACGGCCAAATCATTGAAGGAGGACAAACTGGAAGGTCTCCTGTTGGGCGGTGATGATTACCTCGTGAAACCATTCAGCATTGAAGAACTCATCCTGAAAATCCGGATCTTTCTCAGGCGCTCAAAAACCGGCCAGGATTCATCACTGCAAACCCAGATCAGGTTTGGCAATTACACCCTTTACCCGGCAAAGCTTATGCTGACCAGCACGGCAGGAGAAATTAAACTCACCTACCGTGAAGCTGAGCTACTGAATTACTTCTTAAAAAATCAGGAGGTACTGCTTGGCCGTGAGCAAATATTGGAATCTGTTTGGGGTGGAAACGATTACTTCGCCGGCCGCAGCCTCGATGTATACATCTCACGCTTACGGAAATATCTCAGCGCCGATCCGAATATTAAAATCGAGAACCGCCACGGCATCGGATTCCAGTTCATTTTAAAAAATACGTAAAGACGGATGATCATCCGTCTCTACAATATTTTTATCTCGGCAAACCTCCGAAAAACCGTTTGAGATTCCTGTGAAACTTATGGAAACTGTCAGGAGCCATGGCAATGGGTTCACTGGAGAGGAATTGCTCGATTTGTTGTTTGGTTGCCATTTTGATTAAAATTTGACCAAAGTTAAAAATTCTATTTTGCTTCGTACCTTTAGGGCAAAACGATATCATGATGAACTCAACGAATTTTTCAACTGAAACCCGTGAAATAAAGGATGTCCAACGCGTGCTTCTTAAAGATTATGGCCATCTGTTTATCAGTCAGGGTGAAGAGGAAAGCCTCCGTATTGAGGGCGAACCCGATGTGATTTCTACCGTTAAAACTTTCGTCAGGGAAGGCGAACTGGTGCTGGATATTGATGCCGGCTGGTTCGATAAAACCTGGAGTGCCGTAACCAGTGCTGTCGAAGGCCGGGTTCTGAAATATCACCTGATGGTTAAAAGCCTGGATGGAATTTTTGTGCAGGGTGCAGCCACCGTTAAAATGCAGGGACTGAAAACAGAATCATTATACCTCACACTTAAAGGTGCCGGGGAAATAGTACTTAACGGACTCGAAGCCGGTTTGATTGATGTTGACCTGCCGGGTGCCGGCCGGATTTCATTAGCCGGGAAAACTGATCGACTTCACGTATCCATTAAAGGTGCCGGGAGTTTCGACGGGCCCCAGCTCGAATCCCGTGAAACAAAGGTCGTTCTCCGTGGTGTCGGCAAAGCAACTGTTTGGTCTACCGCCCAACTCGATGCCACTGTTGAAGGCATCGGCGCCATCGACTACTATGGCAACCCGACGGTTAGGCAAAGTGTTTCCGGGTTAGGCAAAGTGAACGCGAGGAGATAGTGGATGACTCACAGTAGGGCGTAGGGGGCCCCTACACGCTACATTGAGGCCTCTTGGGTTATAACGCCCTAATCTTCAAATTCCTGTAAAATGTCTTCGCCCCTGCATGCTTCCCCTGCAACCCGATAAACCCCTTTGCCGGAGGTCCATACCTTCGGAGTAAATTCTGCGTTTGATAAATCTTCTTTAAATAAATCCGTCCAACCTTTTGTATCCGGATGACCATTTAACGGCTTTTTCATTTACTTGGGCATAGCCGGTAAATTCCACCCATCCCGGTAAGTATGCCGGATGTATTCACTGGCACACTCCAGTGCATTAAACCTAGCATATTGAGTGTTAAAATTAGGGTGGCCATCAATAACTTTAAACTCATCGGCAGTGACAATTTTTAACTCCTCGGTTTCAAAGATATTGGAGAACTTCATGTTTTCAGCATCCCATTTCAGCGATTTATTGAGCCCCTGCAATCGAATGGCCAACACACCCAATAGTACCGTTTCGTTGAAAGGTCCGGAATAGGCAAAATTGGAGGTAGGCTCAACCCTGTTTACGGGTGACTCTTTACAGGCACGGATCCAATCCTGCTCATGTGGACCGTCCACGTAGCCAATTGCACCCGGAATACGCGGCAAATAAGGGCTGACCTGTGGAATACGTCCCGAAAGCAAACGACTGTTAAAGCCACCGCAACCACAGATAAGGGTGTCTTGAGATCCTACAAAGAGGCACCCGCCTAACCCATCGGCCATTAAATTTTCACCTTCGGGAAGCATATCGAAAACGCTGGGGAGTAATCCTCCATCATACCAGTAAACCTTGACAGCAGGCATGGCTACTTTAGGCATATTATCGCGTGCAGGAAATGAAAATTTCACCGTTTCGGCTTGCGGGGCAGATTCAGTATTGATCATAGTTGAGCTACCCTGTACTTTTTCAGGATATCCTAATTTCAATGATTGGAACACAGGGTCTAATACGTGGCAAGCCATATCACCGAAAGCACCGGTTCCAAAATCCCACCAGCCTCTCCAGTTCCAGGGGGTATAGGCCTCATGGAACGGACGCACCTTTGCCGGGCCGATAAACAGATCCCAATCCAACGTTTTCGGGGCTGTCATCACCTGTGCCGGACGCTGCAAACCTTGCGGCCAAATCGGACGGTCGGTCCAGGCATGGACTTCCCTGATTTCACCAATCTCACCATTCCAGATCCACTCACAGAGCTGACGGACACCATGCCCGGAGTTTCCCTGGTTTCCCATTTGAGTAGCCACTTTGTGCTTGGCTGCCAGTTTGGTCAGCAGTCGTGATTCGTAAACCGAGTGGGTAAGAGGTTTCTGGCAATAGACATGCTTTCCGAGCGATAACGCAGTGGCGGCAATCGCTGCATGGGTATGATCAGCTGTCGCAACCATCACTCCGTCAATCGAACCGCTCATCTCATCAAACATTTTGCGCCAATCCCAATATCGTTTTGCTTTTGGGAATTCTTTAAAACACAGGTCGGCATATTTCCAATCCACATCACACAAACCCACGATGTTTTCAGTAGCCATCCCCACTAAATTAGGATGGCCCTTTCCTCCAATTCCGATGCCGGCAATGTTAAGCTTATCACTCGGTGCTTTGTGCCCCAAACCGCTTACGGTATGACTTGAGATAATTGAAATCCCTGCAGTTGCAATCGCTGCATTTTTTAAAAAGTTGCGACGGGAATAATTCTTGGATATCATGGTTTTAAGTGTTATTTGCTGGATTGAAGTTCTTTTAGCTTGATGTTGCGATACCAGACTTTGGTCCCATGGTTTTGAAGTGAAATATTTCCTTCGTCGAATTTCCCCCAATCAGGAAAATTGGACCATTTTCCACTGTTGCGGAGGTTCAGCCATTCCTCGGAATTCTTCTCATATTTTACCACCACTTCACCATTCAAAATTTGTGTCACCTGATTGCCTTCTACAACCAGAAAGAGGTGATTCCATTCACCAACAGCCTTGTAAGGTTTTGCCATTGGGGGATACATGGCATAATTGGCACCGTTGATCTGCCAATCTTCCAATTTGTCAGGCCAGTTTTCGTGGTCGATTATCTGGAATTCCGGGCCTGTTTCGTAAGGGAATTTGTATTTCGGATCCTCGGCAACCTGGAATATGATACCACTATTGGCTCCCCTGGTAAGCATATAGTCAACACTAAATGCAAAATCCCGATACTTTTGATTGGTAACGATATCCTGATCTTCACCACCCCCTTTGCTATTCATGGTCAAAGCTCCATCTTCAATAGTCCAGCAATCCGGAAATACTTTCATATTATACCCATGCCAGCCATTGGTTGTTTTTCCATCAAACAGCAATTTCCAACTGTTTTTCTTTTCTTTGTTAACCAGCGTGTTGGGTGTTGAATTTCTATCCAACTCAGCATAAAGAGATATTGCATCTTTTTTGGTTGATGTACTGCACGAGATAACCGCAGTAGCCATTAAACAAAGCGAAATTTCTAACGTTAGTTTTTTCATTTTTATTAAACCTTTTGATGTTGTGCTAATTATTACTGAAAAATAGTAGTATTTTTCAGCACATCAACATGATCTGAAATGAAAAATTATATGAAAAAAATACTTACCATCGTTTTCCGGTGTTTGCTGATGCTTATTTTTCTTGACGGATCAGTTTTAGCTCAAACCGACAGCAAAACCTTATATTATCCGGGTTTTGACAAAGGGATCAGCGGAGTGGATTTCAATTACAGATCGCCATTACCCCAAAATGAAGATGCTTATATCCTCCGGAATTCATTTGAAATTCTGGAAATGAACTGGAAAACCGCGTCGGTTAATCAATCAGGCCTATCCGGAAAGGTCGCATTTGTCTTTATGGCAGCTATGTCAACCGACAATCCTGATCTCGGATACCGGCTGAAAGTGAATAATGGGGAGGTTTTCAACTTTACCAATAAAACGGAGAAATCCTGGTCAGTACAAGGCTCCCAGGGCGGTGAATTGTTATTTCACCAGGCGAAAAACATTCCCGGCGTTGAAGTAAACGGATTTATGATATTAACCCTTCCGGCAAATAAGATAAAACTTAAAGAACCTCTGGATTTAAAGATCTCTCTTTTGCCGACACAGAAAAATGCGTGGATCATCATTTTCAAAAAAGCCATACAATCGGGCACTGCACTAAGCAACGTGCCAGTTTTGGTCAAAGAAAGCGGCGTGGTGAATCAGCAGGTAAAGATCAGCCAGGTTCAATTCCGGAACCCCTGTCGTGTAATATTCACCTCGGGAGGAAAGGAGTTGCTTACCAGCCAAACAAAGATCGGGTTTAACCAGTTCTTCGTCCCGGTTTCAGTGGTAAAGTCGGATAAAAAATTGATTATCAATGCAAAATACGAGAACGGAACCATTGAGCATCTGAGCATCACCCTAATTCCGGTGAAAAAATGGGAGATGTACCTGGTGCAGCATGCTCATACCGATATCGGATACACCCGCCCGCAATCTGAGATCCTTGCGGAGCATCTGCGCTATATTGATTATGCTCTTGACTATTGCGACCAAACTGACAACCTGCCTGATGATGCAAAATTCCGCTGGACTTGCGAGTCTGCCTGGGTGGTGAGGGAATATTTGCGAACACGCCCGCAATCTCAAATCGATCGGTTTAAAAAGCGGATCGGTGAAGGCCGGATAGAGGTTACCGGGATGTATTTCAATATGGCCGAAATTGCCGATGAGAACATCATGTTCGATTTCTTTCAGCCGTTAAAGGAGATTAAAGATCAGGGGATTACAGTAAAAACAACCATGCAGAACGATGTAAACGGTGTTGCCTGGTGTTTGCCTGATTATTTGAAAAATACCGATGTACGGTTCCTGACTATGGGAATCAACGAAACACGTTCTATCCTGCCATTTAAGATCCCAACCTGCTTCTGGTGGGAGGCGCCATCCGGGTCGCGCCTGCTCGCTTTCCGGAGTGACCATTATATGACCGGTAATACTTTCGGCCTGCCTGTGGCAAATTCTTTCGATCCTGATAAGATATTTGAATATTTAAAAAATCTGGAAGATAATGCTTATCCGTTCGACCGCGTTGCAGCTCAGTTTTCAGGATATTTCACCGACAATTCGCCTCCGTCAACCGGTGCCTGTGAAATTATCAAAGCCTGGAATGAAAAATATGAATCGCCGAAACTCCGGCTGGCAACTGCCTCAGAGTTCCTGGAATATGTAGGAAAGAATTATTCAGAATCTCTGCCGGTTTACCGGAATGCCTGGCTCGACTGGTGGACCGACGGGTTCGGCTCCACTTCGCGTGAAACGGCTAAAGTGCGCAAGACCCAGAATCTGAAGCAGGTAGACGAGGGTTTATTTGCAATGGTTTCCATGCTGGGCGGCGACTTATCGGTTGACCTGAAAAGCAAAATCGAACATATCAGCGAAAATGCCCTCTTCTTCGATGAGCATACCGTTGGGGCCGATGAGAGTATCGATCGTCCTTATTCCGAAAATTCAACGGAGCAATGGTTGCAAAAAGGGGCGTATGCGTGGGAAGCGCTTAAGAAAGTCACTTTGCTTCATGAAGATGCCCTGGGCCGGATCCAGCCCTATCTTAAAAAGGCAGACTTTCCTGCGATTTACGTTTTGAATTCAATGGGTTGGGCCCGTTCCGGAGTGGTTGAACTTTTTGTGGATAACCAAATCATCCCCTCAAAGAAACAATTCAAAATCATTGATCTTTCAACAAATAGGGAGATTCAGGTTCAGTTGGTCCGTAGCCGGAGTGAAGGAGCCTATTGGGCTTTGAAGGTGGAAAATATTCCTGCTTTGGGCTGGAGAGCCTTTAAAGTTGAGGTGGGCAACCTTGATGCAGTAGCCCCGGATAATAGTGGTGATGTTTTGAAGACAATTGAAAATCAATATTATAGTTTAAGTTTTGATGTTACAACCGGTGCTGTCAGCAGCTTGTACGATAAAGAACTGAAAAAGGAATTACTCGATAAGGAAAATCCCTGGAAAATTGG
>JBBAAF010000147.1:0-9193 GCA_041658425.1 Bacteroidales bacterium
TGATCCAACGCAAACTAATGGCCAGGGACCGGATCTTGGTCCGCAGTATCTGAGTGAGGTTTTCTATGCCGATGAGAATCAGAAAGCAACAGCAGAAAAACTAATCAATCTGCTGCAACAAAAAGGATATAAGGTAGTTACACGGGTGCGACCAGCTACAACCTTTTGGCCGGCAGAGGAATACCATCAGGAATACTACGAAAAGACAGGGGGGACGCCTTACTGTCATGGGTACACGAAGAGGTTTTGACGGAAAGACTATAAGACTATAAGACTATAAGACTATAAGACTATAAGACGGTAAGGAAATTTGAGGTGATCAGGTAGAAAAGGTTACTCCTTTGGATTTGACATCTCCGGGAACATTTGTATCTTTGAAGTGCCCCCCCCTTGTAAAGCAAAATTGAATTATCTAAATGCATGAACCTTTTAAACAAGGCTCTTACACATGATAATATGTATTCTGCATTCAAAGAACAGTTCTGGAAGTACCTTTTCTTTATAAGTGCTTGCTTTCTCATTCATGGTTGCTTAATTGAACCAAGATATGATTCCCGGGCCAGTTTTAGCATTTTCCCGGCACAAGGGGATACGCTCACACTTTTCCTGTTTGATGCTTCATCCTCAGTTTATCCTCAGTTCAACAGTCAAAAGATATCTGGAGAGTAAAAGTCAGATGGGATTGGGATAACGACGGAGTATGGGATACAGACTTCTCGATAGACAAAACCGCAGTTCACCGGTATCATAGCTACGGTGATAAAATCGTCAAGTTGGAAGTACTTGACGTCACCGGTACAAGGGATACCACCTCAAAAACTGTTCAAGTCTGCATTTTGATTAAGGATTCGGTCATTGTTGATACCCGTGACAACCAATCCTTTACGGTGAAAAAAATCAATAATATCTGGTGGATGACCCAGGACCTGGCCTTCGGGAGTATTATTTCCAACAAATATTCTCCAAAAGATAATGGTGTTGTGGAACGATGGATCTTTCCAGATTCAAGCGAGGCATCTCAAACCAGTCAGGGATCTCCAGCCTGACGATGTCAGAAAGTTTGTTTCTATGGATTTTGCTGTACAAAGTTCAGATCCTGCACTTTATCATTATTTGGAAACAACCAATGCAGATTTGGATGTAGAACTGGGTGCCTACACCAACATTGAGAACGGACTAGGAATCTTTGCATTAGCCCGAAAAACCGAATTAAATGGCTATCCCCTGGATTACCGGACACTGGATTCGCTGCGATCGGGTCGGTTAACAAAACATCTTAATTTTGTAGCATGGTAAGTATTTTAATTCTTTGTATTTTAATTTTTTCTGCCTGTACAACAGATATGAATGAGCCGCCGAAAGCGATAGCGACCGTCTCACCCCCCATCGGCGATCTCAGATTGAATAATATTCTTTAAGGTTCTCAAGGTCACCACAATAGTCGCTATGTGGTACGTTAGTGCACGTTTTTATTTACTATTTGGCCAAATTTATTCATTATGTCCAAATGCATAAAAGGAGTAATCTGAGTTAAAAATATTGTTATTAATTGTTTATCGTAGTCAATTAAAAAGTATGTATTATAACTTCCTGCCCAATAAATAGATTGTGTTTTTCCACTGTTCTTTTCAGTATGAATCCCCACTCCAAATCCATATCCTGCTACTGAAAAAGAACGGTATTTTGATAAAATATTTGTCAAGTCTGGAATTCCCCTGTCTTTAATTTCTCCAATTTGATTGGATATTAATAATTCAACTGTTTGAGCCTTTAATATCTGCTTTCCATTGAATGTTCCATAATGAAGAATCATGTTATAGAAATTTGCTAAATCTTTGGCAGTTGAGACAATTCCACCTCCCCCATTATATATAGTAGGTACTTTTAAATATTCACTTGTCATAGGGTTATCTTCAAGTTTTAACTTGCCCTCATCATATATATAACTACAAGAAAGTTTATCAATATTCTTTTTAGCAACATAAAAGCCAGTATTTGTCATTCCTAATGGAACAAAAAATGATTCAGTCAGATAATCATGTAATGTTTTATTTATGATTTTTTCAATTAAAAAACCAAGAATCTTATTCGAACAGCTATATTCCCACTTACTCCCGGGTTGATTTCTAAGGGGAATTTGAGATATTGTATTTAAGAAATCCTCGGATGTTTTAGCTGAATCTAATTTATTATAAAGATTGCCAATTGTATCATTTTCCCCTCCAGAACCAAACCCTGCTGTATGTCTAAATAAATCTCTAATCGTTATATCTCGCTCAAGGTTAACAATTTTGCATGAATCTGTTCCTATGTTTTGCATTACTTTCAAATTATTAAATTGAGGAATGTATTTTTTCACAGGTTCATCAAGTAAAAACTTTCCTTCTTCATATAATTTTAAAGCTCCAGCAGCAGTAATTATTTTTGTCATTGATGCAATCCGAAATATGACATCATTTTCCATTTTTTTATTTTGTTCAATATTTTTAAATCCATAAGACTCAAAATGAAGAACTTTATCTCTTTGTTGAACATATGTTACACAACCATGAAGTTGACCCTCATTTACAGATTTAAACATTAAAGAGTCCAATTCCTTTTTAAGGTTTTGTGAAAAAGAAATTGATACTATAAATACTAGTAATAGTGTAAAGAATAGTTTTTTCATGATTTTTATTGTCTTGGTTTATTTTTTTAATGTACCCTAACCTATTAGTGTTTTATACAAAGTTATACGCACACCGTATACCCGTTCTTAAACCACGGGTGAACAAATATAAGTTTATTTTCTTAGAATGCTTTTTCTTTCTAAATATTCCTTCAATGATAAATACCGGGTGAAAACAGAACAGCTTGTTGATGTAAAAATACCTTTTCCTTTGATGTACGCAAGCTCCTTTTTGATTAAAAAGGTCCAATGTATGAGTCGGTACGGAAACCATGGCGGCCGTGAGAGTTGGATCCCCAAAAATCTCCGGCCAGCGGTCTAAAGAGAGGTTGGTGGTAATGATGGTAGATTTACTACCGGCCCTTAAAGAGAGGTAATTAAACAGCAGCTCTGCCCCTTCCTTGTCGTAGGAGATATACCCGAACTCATCGCAGATCCCCAGGTCCTATTTTCCAAAGCGATGCTCCTTTTGAGCAGGCTTTGATCCCCAGGCCTAGAGCAAGGGGTCTTGTCGGTACCCGGGTTCCCGGCCAGTATCAGGTTCCGGCCGCTACTCATAAATCCCAGGTGCTCAAGCAGGGGCAACCCTTCCTGTGCCTTCAGGGGAAGGTCCTCACACCTGAGATCCTGTAGGCACTTCAGCCGTGGAAAACCCGCCTACTGACGGATCTGGGCTTTCTTGCGGTTCTCGACGCGGGCTTCATACTCCCGCGGCAGCAGATCATGCAGATACGGCTCAAAGGTCAGGTTGTCATGGGCAGCCTCAATTTCTGCCTAACCATGAAGAGCACCCGGCTTGCGTTCCAGTGTGCGCAAATAGTGATCCAGGGTGATTACCCACTGCCCGCTTCCATAGTCACGCGGATGGGTACAAAGGGGTTCCCCCTGTGAATAGGCCTTGAGCTGATTGGCGAATACTTTAACGTCGACCGTCTGCTCCACCAGGTAGTCGGGAACCGAGTAATGATTCGTCCCCAGCACAAAGGTGGCATACTTGTCGATACGGGCTTGCTGAAGAATAAAGCACTCCATTCGTCCCGGATAGGGCAACAGCAGGTCCCGTTCTTCGGCCATCAGCTCACCAATAGTAAATGTACTACCCGTCAGCTTTTTGTCGTGAGGTCCAACAAACTCGGTAATGGCAACGTGCATATTGTCGTAGTTCATCCGGAGCGGAACCCTAATCATGAAGACGGTCATGTACAACTTCCGATCAACCCCGCCGATCGTTAGCCTGATGTCACGCCAGTCAAACTCACAGTTTTCCCCCGGCTTACCATGCTGACGGATGGCCTCCTTTAAGACCTCCAAACTGCAGGAAGCATCCAGCGTGTTGGAAATAGACCAACCCACCACATACCGGCTGTAAACGTCGATAATGGCCGTCAGATACAAGAAGCCTTTTTCCATCGGGATATAGGTTATGTCAATGGCCCACACCTGGTTAGAGCGTTCAACCTTGAGCCCTTTAAGAAGATACGGCCGGATGTACTTCGCCAGTCCGAGCTTGCTGAGATTCTTCTTTGGATAAATGGCCATGAGCCCCATTAACCGCAATAACCGCCGGACCCGCTTATGATTTACGATCATTCCCAAAGTAAAGAGAAAATCTTTCATCCCGAGTACTCCCTCCGTGGGATGAAACAGGTAATGTTCGTCCATCAACCGCATGATTTTAAGAGCCTCTTCCGATTCCTCAAGAGGCTTATAATAAAAGCTACTCCGGTTTACTGACACCAATTCGCATTGACGTCGGATACTCAAAACCTCTTGCCGGTCAACCAGTTGAATCCGATCACTCATAGGCCCAGTTTCTTTAAGTTTTTTTTTTACAAAATCCCGCTCCATCTCTAACTGACCGATCTTGGCATACAATTTTTCTATATCCGGCCCCTCTTCCTTTTCGTTCCTTTTTCGTTCAAAAAGTTCCGGTGCCCATTCTAAAAACTCCTTCTTCCACCGCGTAATTTGGTTGGGATGGACTCCATACTTAGTGGCAAGTTCACTCAATGTCTCACGCTCCTGGAGCGCCTCAATCTCAACCTTGGCCTTGAAGGTTGCCGAATGATGTTGTCTTGTTGCTTTCATAATCACTGGTTTAAAGATAAATTTTTAACCTTAACCAGTGGTCCAAAAATCGGGGAGTATTGCCGATCCGTTCCCGGTTGTGTATACCAGTGGCTCCTTCGGAAAAAAAACAATCAGCGAATTTCTGTTTTCTCTTTTCTCCGGAAAATATCAAAGATGGATTTTCTTTCTTTCTTAACTTTTTGAGAATCAGGTTTAACCTGGGTTTTGTCCTTTTCGTAAACCTTCTTGTCCTTCTCGAAAAGAGCCTTGATTTTTTCCATAAAAGTTTCCTTCCGAAAATCGGGGCAATCAAGAGCACCCTGCAACTCAGCGGATACCGGAAAAGGTGCAATCAGATTTTTTCTGGCAACAGGATCGAGCTCCACTCTTTTTAAGGTTCGGGCTACCAGAGGCAGTGCCAGGGCACTGCCGGAACCGTTTGAACCCTGGTTAAAATGAATGGCGGGTGTTGAGGCACCAACCCGGGCAACCATGACCAGCCTGGGATTGAAAGCTCCAAACCATGCGTCTGCATAATTCTGCGAAGTTCCTGTTTTACCTGCCCATGGGAAGGTCACGCCATAAACACCGGACATCGCAGCCCCGGTACCTTCCCTGACTGCTTTTTGAAGCATCGCGCTCATTAAAACACTGGTCTCACGACTGATAATACGCTCCTCCGATCGGGTGAATTTATGTTCATAAAGCAATTTCCCGTCCGGTGCTGAAATCGAAACAATACCTGCCGGTTTCACTCTAAAGCCCCCGTTTGCAAAGGATGCATAAGCCACGGCTAATTCAAGTACACTGGCCTCGGCCGTGCCGAGAGCCACGGATGGTGAATTGTTTAAATGGAAGGAAAATCCCATCTTTTTCCACAGTTCGTCCAGCCGCTCAAAACCTATTTCAAGAAAAAGGTTTACCGTCGGTACATTCATCGAAAAGGCCAATGCACCTGCCAAGGAATATTTTCCACCGGTGGAATGATCATAGTTTCTTGGACTCCAATCTTCAAAGCCCGATATCTCAATAGGTTTATTATCAAGATATTGACATGGTCTAATGCCTTTTTCGAGGGCTGCTGTGTAAATTATGGGTTTAAAGGCTGAGGCCAGCTGCCGCCGGGCCATAATCTGGTCGTAAGGATTAGTTTGAAAATTAATTCCCCCAACCCAGGCTCTTATTTCACCCGTTTCGGGATCCAGGGCAAGCAGGCCGGCATGCAGGATAACATCGGACAGATTCAGGCTGTCATTTATTTCATGGAGCATCCTGGTTCCCGAAGGGCTTTTGTATTGATCCCTCAGTTTCTCCTGCATCACGCTCAGGTGTTCCTGGTAAGCCTCCAGGGCAAATCTCTGGAGCTTTAAATTTAGGGTAGTTTTAACCACTAATCCATCTTCTTCAAGATTCCACTCCTTACCAGTAGTGCGGTTTATTTCCTCCAGAATCTGCTTTGCATCGGTTTTAACCCTGACCAGAAAATAATCAGCCGGTCCCATCGATTCAAGATTGGCATAATCAAGTCTCAATGGCAGCTTACACAAAGAATCAGCTTCGGTGGATTTCAGATAGTTGTACTTCGTGAGCTGCATAAACACCAAATTCCTTCTGATTTTAGAGCTTTCAGGATTCAGATGGGGATTATAGGTGGTATTGGCCTTCAGCATCCCGATCAGGACTGCCGATTCCTCAATAAGGAGGTGGTCGGTACTTTTGTTGAAATACCTATGGGATGCAGCTTCTATGCCATACAGGTTTTCTCCGAAAGTAACCGTATTCAGGTAAAGAGCCAGGATTTCCTCCTTGGTGTAAATTTTTTCGAGCCGGCGGGCAATCAGCGCCTCCCTGATTTTATTTACAGCCATGGTGAGGAAGCCAAAGCTTTTTCTGCCGAACATGTTTTTCACCAACTGCTGGCTGATGGTGCTTCCGCCGCCTGCGTCGGGATCGCTGAACAGCACCGATTTGATAATAACCCGCAGAAGGCTCTTCGAATCAATGCCCTCATGTTCAAAAAACCGGACATCTTCGGTGGCCACCAGAGCATTGATAAGATGGCTTGGAATCTGCTCGTAAGAAATATTCGTCCGGTTCTGGGCAAAAAATTTGCCGATGAGCTCCCCGTCTTCTGCGACAATAAGTGAGGCCGTTTTATTCTTATAATGAAGCAGATCCGCCTTGCCGGGTAAATTGCCGAATACCCCGAGATAAATAGAGAGGATAAAGATCCCGATCAGGAATAATCCTGTCAGGATAAGTGTTATAACAATTCTACCGGCCTTTTTTATCATTATCCAAAGATAAGTCTTCCCTGGCCTAAACACCTGGAAATCTTTGATCATGCCTAATTGCGTCTCTAGGAAAGGAGAAAAGAACAATTTGGAGATTCGAAGACCAGTTGCTTATGACGACTTTTTAGCGATCTCATCATCTCAGGTTGCACGGATCCTCCGATAAGACTGCGGGCTACGGCTTCGGCAAAATCCATCACCGGGATTTCTGAAACCGGGCCAAATGTTTTTTTGCAAAGAGGACAAGCGGTTATCAACACATCTGGCTTTCCGGCAGTGAGTTCGTTGAAAGCTCCGCGGGCAACAGCCCGCCGGGTGGCCAAATCGAGTCCGGGTCCGCCCAGGCTGCCCCCGCAGCAAAGTCCTTCGATAACTGGGGTTGCATCATGTTGATACAGTTTTGAGATCAATTCACGGGGTTCACTGATTACGCCTGATCCCCGGCCCAGCTCACAAGGCTCATGGTATACAGCTGTGAGCATATTCTGATCCACCCGGATCCGGTTCCATTCAATGAGTTCCAGAATATACTGGGTATGATGGAGAACCTTCATCCCGGGAAGGTCATAATCTTCATTAAACATCCGGTAGCAGATCGGACAGGAGGTAACCAGCAACTCAGCGCCCGAAGCGAGTAAATCGGCCTGAAGCTGTTCTTTAATCCTGTTTGCTCCTTCGGATTGTCCGGCCAGCTTTAATGGCCGCCCGCAGCAGGCACGGCCGTCAGAATCATAAAATTGCCACGAAGAACCAGCCTGATCAAATATTTGGATCATTGAGCGTATGATTGATGGAGTCAGATGAGTCATGCACCCGGCGAAATAGAGAATCCGGTGCGCTGGTCCGTTCCGTCCTGCATGACCAAAAATGATTGATTTTGAACCCATTGCTATATCGGTTCGACTGATTTGCCTCATCGGCATCAGTTCCAGTCCAACCGGACAAACCTTTTCGCACCGGCCGCATTGCATGCAATCCCACTGAAGATCAGTATGTTCATGATGCCTGATCGATTTCATAAAATAATTGCTCTGAACCGGACGGCCAGGCAATGCATCGGACAGCTGGCATGGATCGATGCACACACCGCAGGATGAACAGGAATATATTGAAAGATCGGCGTATCCAGGTGACTCTTTGGAAACCCGGATTCCGTATTTACGTAAAAAGATCAGCACGGCCTCCGACGGGATATGCGCGTAACGGGTAAATGGCAAGGCGACAAAGAAAACCAGCAAAACTGATGAATAGGACCACCAAAAAGGAAGGATGAAAGGCTCAAGGCTCAAGGCAGAAGACATAAGATGGCCGAGGGTACCGGTGAGGAAACTGCCGGTGCCATTGGCTCCGCAGGTGGCACTTTCAGCCAGCAGACGGATCGGAAAGATGAGCCATAATGCCGTCAGCGCAATGCGGTCGACCGGCCGTTGGCGGTTAGTGCGCTTTAAACCCAGCCAAATTGAACGGAACCGTTTGATAATAGCCAACGCGAGACCGCTTAACACGAGCAGCAGAAAGAAATCCATCCAGAAAGCAAATCCCGGCTGGTAAACAGCTTGTGGAAAGGAAGGGCCCGGATCGAAGAAGCGCCAGAATACCGAAACATATATCGGTTTAAAAAATCTACCCGAATAATATATCGACTCCACATTACCGATCAGAATAAGCATAAACCAGCCGAAAGCCAGGCTCATATGCATATATCCCAACCGTTTATTAATGCCGAAAATCTTTCTGTGCAAAAGGGATTCCTGTATGACCTCCCCCAGCGCCTTCCAGGTTTTCACCGTAAAAATGCTGTTATTCAAAAGCTCCTTATCGTCATCGGAAAGCCTTTCAATCCACAGGATAACCTTATACAGGAAGAAGATCCCGACAAGGGAAAACCCCACTGTAAAGAGCAGCACAAAAGGATCAAAGGGATGGAATACCTTCTGCATAATGCTTTGTCTTTTGCATGATCTTAATGGCCAGGTAGCGGGTAGGAATACCGCGCGGGCAAACAAGTTGGCATTTACCGCAAAGGAGGCAGGAGGTTAGTAGAGTCCCGCAGTTTGTGTCCAAACGGCCCTAAGCCTAATAACCTTAAATTTAAGCGTTGCCCCGTGCAGCGAAAACCGTAACGTCAATGATGCACTGACATCAAAGTAGAGTCTGGTTC
>JBBAAF010000148.1:0-9158 GCA_041658425.1 Bacteroidales bacterium
ATGAAAACACTAAAAGATAAAACAGTCTGGATAACAGGTGCTTCGTCCGGTATTGGTGAAGCGCTTGCCTTAGTATGTGCACGCGAAGGTGCCAATCTCGTTTTGACGGCCCGCCGTAAGGAGGAGCTCAATCGTGTAGCAGCACAAACGGGGTTGCCTGACGAAGCCATCATGATTTTGCCGGCTGACCTGTACCGGTATGACCAGGTACAATCCTTAACGGATCAGGTTATGGCTCGTTTTGGAAGGATTGATGTACTTTTTAATAATGCCGGTATCAGCAGCCGGGCATTAGCCGTTGAATCTCCAATTGAGATCGACCGGAAAGTCATGGACATTGATTATTTCAGTGTGATTGCGCTCACCAAGGCTGTTTTGCCTCACATGATTAAACAGAACAGCGGGCATATTGTGGTTACCTCCAGCGTAATGGGTAAGATAGGCACTCCGCTGCGTTCAGCCTATGCCGCAGCCAAGCATGCCCTTCATGGATTCTTCGATTCTATTCGTCAGGAAGTTGCCGATTATGGAATCAATATCACCCTGGTTTGCCCGGGTTATATTCACACCCAGGTATCCGTCAATGCCATCACTCCAACAGGCGAAAAATTCAATAAAATGAGCCGCAACCAGCAGAAAGGAATTGACCCGCTGGTTATGGCTTCAAAGATGGTAAGAGCTGTGTACAAGAATAAGCGCGAGCTGGTTTATGGCGGCAAAGAGGTACTCGGAATATATCTGGATCGCTTTTCACCAGGCCTTCTCAACCGGTACCTCCACATGAAACACAAGAAAAATTCCTTTGCCGATTAGGATCCCAATACTCAAAATCGAAGCGCTTTTCTCCCGGCCGGGACCACGTCATGAGCACCTCGTTAGGGCGTAAAGATTCCCGCTTTCGCGGGAATGACAGCGCTCTTGCAAAAATTACGTAGTTGCTCCTGTCATCCCCGAAGGCGGGGACCCCTTGACGCTGCACTGAGCTCAACCTCTAACCTTCTCAACAATCTCCTGTCCTACCTCAATGGCCTTCTTGTTGAGTTCAAGCAAATGACTGTATCTCGCGGGAATAGATTTCTCCAATCCTTTATAAACGTTTTCGAGCTTTACGATCGGTTTGATTTTCAGATATCCGCCTAAAACGATCATATTAAATACCTTGGTAGATTCCATTTTTGCAGAGGCATCTGCAGCATCCACCCGGTAAATCTGGATGTCTTTTCGCTCAGGATGCCTGGTCAGGCCATTGCTGTCAAAAAGCAGAACACCGCCCGGCTTCACCGAATTTTCAAACTTATCCAATGATTGCTGATTAAGTAGGATCGCTGTATCATAAACATGCAAAATGGGTGAACTGATCCTTTCATCGCTCAGAATCACTGTAACATTTGCCGTACCCCCTCTCATTTCGGGGCCATACGATGGAAACCAGCTAACCTCCTGGTTTTGCATGATAGCTGAATATGCCAGGATTTTACCCATTGAAAGGACTCCCTGACCGCCAAAACCGGCTATTATAATCTCTTCGGTCATGATCTTTGTTTATTTATTGATTATCAACCAGTTTTCCATCGACTTTGATATCTCCGAGAGGAAAAAACGGAAACATATTCTCAACCATCCATTCATTTGCCGCTACCGGTTTGAGTTTCCAACCGGAATTACAGTTAGATACAATCTCTACCAACGACGTTCCCTTCTTCTCTTTCTGAGATTCAAATGCTGTCCGGATAGCCTTTTTGGCCCGGCGAACATTCCTGGGAGAATGGACGGACTGACGAGTTACATAACAGGTTCCCGGAAGCTGAGCCACCAGTTCAGTCATCTTCAGCGGATTACCCATCGTTTCAAGATCGCGGCCATACGGGCTTGTGGAGGTTTTCATCCCTATAAGGGTTGTTGGAGCCATTTGACCGCCGGTCATACCATAAATCCCATTATTGATAAAAATGATTGTGATATTTTCTCCGCGGTTGCAAGCATGGATAGTTTCAGCCGTCCCGATAGCGGCCAGGTCGCCATCACCCTGGTAAGTATAGACGAATTTTTCAGGCCAGCACCTTTTGATACCTGTGGCAACTGCAGGAGCGCGGCCATGGGAGGCTCCAACCATGTCCACATTCATGAAATCGTAGGCGAGCACCGAACAGCCTACCGGAGCCACACCAATAGTTTCGGATTGTATACCCATCTCCTCAATCACTTCCATCAGTATGCGGTGAGCAGTGCCATGACCGCACCCCGGGCAATAGCTCAGAGGCTTGTCGGTCATCAGCGGGGTTTTTTGATAAACCAGATTTTCCGGTTTGATAATATCTTTTATGTCCATAACTATTTCGTAATAAGCAGTTTCTTCAAATTTTCGAGTACTTCTTCAGGAGTAGGTATCATGCCGCCCATTCGTCCAAAATGTTCAATATGAACTCCGCATCCGACCGATAACCTCACATCTTCAACCATTTGTCCGGCGCTTTGCTCCACACTCAGAATTCCTTTCATTTTCGGAGCCAGTTCAGCGAGCGGTTTCGACGGATAAGGCCATAAGGTTATTGGCCTGAGTAATCCGATTTTGATGCCCTCCTCACGTCCGAGCTGGATAGCTTTCTGGCAGATCCTTGCTGATGATCCATACGCAACAAAAAGATATTCAGCATCTTCAGTATTCAGAAGTTCATAACGAACCTCGTTAGCCCGACATTTCCGGTATTTCTCCTGTAAGTGCTGATTATGTACCTCTTGCCGGGAAGCATCCAGATCCAGAGAGGTAACAATGTTTCTCTCCTGTCCGTCCGGTTTTCCGGTCAGGGTCCAGCTCCGGTCAAAATAAGTGGTTCTTGGCAACTGTTCACAGAGTTCCACTTTTTCCATCATCTGCCCGATGAGTCCATCGGAAAGCATTAAAACAGGGTTCCGGTATTTAAAGGCCAGATCGAAACCAAGGAAGGCAAAATCAAACATTTCCTGAACCGAAGAAGGTGCCAGAACGATTAACCGGTAATCGCCATGGCCACCTCCCTTTGTCGACTGAAAGTAGTCGGCCTGCGAAGGTTGGATTGTGCCCAATCCCGGACCTCCCCTGGCCACATTCAGAATCAGGCAGGGCAATTCAGCGCCTGCTAAATAGGATATTCCTTCCTGCATGAGGCTGATTCCCGGACTGGAAGAGCTCGTCATTACCTTTTTACCGGTACTGGCAGCGCCGTAGACCATATTAATAGCAGCAACTTCGCTTTCAGCCTGTAAAACCACCATGCCGGTGCGTTTCTCAGGTTGTTCGGCCATCAGGTATTCCATCACTTCCGACTGGGGGGTGATCGGATAACCGAAATAACCATCGGCCCCGGCACGGATAGCACCTTCCGCCACCGCCTCGTTGCCTTTCATCAGTTTTAATTCCTTCATCATCCAGCTTTTTTATGTTTAATCGGACAATTTTACTTTATACACTGTAATTACACCATCCGGACAAACAACTGCACAGTTGGCGCATCCGACACAAGCCTCCTGGTTTTCCTGATACGCGTAATGGTAACCTTTGTGGTTAACCTCCTGCGCCATGGCGATGACATCGTTTGGACAAGCTACTCTGCAAACCTCACAACCTTTGCATTTCTCAATGTCCACCACTATCGCCCCCTTCATTTTTGCCATATTTTTTGCTATTTTGAAAAATCCTGATGAAACTGTTTAAGCCTGGATTCCAATACCGGATACAGGGTTGGATGAATCTGTGAAACGCATGCTCTGAGTCCTTCTGTCCTTGTACTGCCGGTAATAATTAATGAAATGGCACTCACCCCATAATAGAGCAAATGCTCCAGCAATTCCGAACCGGTAAGCCCGGGATACGATATGGTAAAGTAGAAACCATCTGCAACCGGCTGGTCAATATCGGTGTCATACACGATACTGAATCCATTGGCGATAAAAATCTTTTTAAGTTCATGGGCTCTTCTGCCATACTCCTTAACCATTTCCACAAAATTGAACTGACCATCATTGGCGGCTTTCATCATAGCAGCCAGTCCGTATTGTGCAGAATGGCAAACACCTGAAGATAAGGCGTATAACGCTCCATAGATCATAGAATAGCCAAACTGGTCCGACGTATAATATCGTTTCAGATCCGGGTAAACCCGGTTAAACAGCTTATCACTGATAATCAAGGCTCCAACCCGCTCGCCTGCAAAGGAGAAAGCCTTTGAGCTGGAGATGAGAAGAAGCCAGTAGTCGCAATAGTTTGCCACTGTGGGTTGATAGGGTTCCTGCCCCGGAAGTGAATAATCCTTGCGGAAATCCATTCCGAAATAGGCAAGATCCTCAATCACGATTACATCATACTTATCTGCCAGGGTACCGATAGTCCGCAGCTCATCTTCGGTGAAACAGATCCAGGAAGGATTATTAGGATTTGAATAAAGCAATGTCGAAATTTTCCCGGTTGACAGATAGGATTCCAGTTTCGGACCGAGCTTTTCACCGCGGAAATCATACACATCAAATGACTCAAAGTCATGACCGAGCACCCGGCATTGCTGCTTTTGGACCGGAAAACCCGGATCGATAAACAGTGTTCCCAGTTTATTCCGGTCGGAGCGATTAGCCACCATAAATGCAGCCATGGCTCCTTGCATGGATCCAACGCATGGAATGCAAGCCTCTTCGTTAACATCAATGTTCAGGAACAGCTTTGCAAACCGCATGGTCTCCCTTTTCAGTTCGGGAACACCCTCAATCATTGGATATTTGGAGGCAACGCCCTTATGCAAGGCGGCAATCTCGGCTTCAATGCCGATTTCGGGCGGTTCCAGGCCGGGAACACCCATCTCCATTCTGATAAACTTTTCCCCGGTAAGTTGTTCGATCTTGTTCACCAGCCTGACGATCTCCCTGATCGAGGCATAGCCGAGGTCAGGGAGGTTGGAGAGTGCAATCTGTTCCCCGACAATTTTGCTGTCTATTGGAGTGTTTTGTACCATTGAGCAAGATAATTATTTTATTAATCCAGCAATTGAAAATAATCAAATTCCCATAAAGTAATCTGCAATTCCACCATCCAAAAAAAAATGGAATTGATTGATGGGTCTTGAAATGCGGCCGGAAAATAACCCCTGACTGGGATGCTTTTTCTGCCATGGTCCGGATGTTTTTTTTGCACGTATCCGGGTTAATCAGATAGGTCGGTGTTTCAAATTTCATTTTGTTAAAACAAAAAACGGCAACCGAAGTCACCGTTTTTTTCATTCTTTCATTATTAAAACTCAGTCTTCAATAGTTCAACCCAATGGTTGATCCGCTCCTGTGTTAGTTCTGGTTCGTTATCTTCATCCAATGGTAATCCAAGAAACTTCCCATTCCGGAATGCTTTTGACTCGTCGAAGGTGTACCCTCCAGGATCAACCAATCCAACCAGTTTACCACCAGCTTGCACTGCATGATCAGCGATTATTCCGATATCATCAACGAACTTAAAGGAGTAACTCACCTGGTCGCCAAGTCCGAAAACTGCACAGGTTTTTCCTTGCAGATTCATCTTATATAAACGTGTCAGAAAAATATCCCAGTCATTTTTTTGATTGGGATCCGACCAGGTATGGGTTCCAACGGTTGGACCGCCGAAAATAATCCTGGAGTAAGGCATTAAATCACTTTCCTGTGCATCTTTAACTGGAATCAGGTGGGTCTGATCCTCACCAAAGGCTTTGGCAACCATACGTGCGGCCTTCTCGGTGTTGCCACCTGTGGGACCAAATAGAATCGCAATTTTATCCATCTCTAAAAGTTGTTTCTGCAAAAATATAAATTTCGCTATTACTTTTCGATTCTGATCCTGGCGTCGACCGCTACTACTTTATCAGTCAAACCCATCACCGGATTCAGGTCCATTTCAGCAATCTCGGGAGCTGATACCACAAGGTCAGAAACCCCGATGATCAGATCGATCCACTTCTCAATGGCAACAGATTGCTGTCCGCGCACCCCATCCAAAAGTTTTTTACTTTTCAGATTGTTAATCATAATAGAGACATCTGATCTCGATAAAGGTGCCAGACCGGCCTGTACATCCTTTAAAATTTCGATAAAAATCCCTCCCAAACCTATCATAATCAGATGACCAAAGGGGTTCTCACGCTTAGCCCCGACAAAAAGTTCCCGTCCTTTGAGCATCGGTTGCAGCAGCACACCTGTGGAGCCATCGATAAGCATCAGCCGGTCAAAAGCCTTCACAATATCCTCATGGTTGGCAAGATTCAGGAAAACCCCGCCAACATCTGTTTTATGAATCGGGCCAACTACTTTCATAACTACGGGAAAACCGAAGGAAAGTGCTGAACTTGCAGCCTCTTCGAAAGTATTGACAACCCGTTCGCGAATCCGGATAATTTTTGCAGCATCAAGCAATTTTTGAACCTGATCCGGCATGAGGTAACCATCAGGAAACTGATCAACCAGCTTTCTGATCTGTTGGTGTGCAGATGGTTGCAGATCAGTAACGGCAAACGAAGGCTCAGGAATCAGGCGGGCTTTTACGAGAGCCTGGCCGAAGAGCACCTCATCGGGAAAATTAATCCGGCGGCGGGCAAGAAACAATCCAATCTCTTCACTGGCATTAACCGTTGAAGGCAATATCGGATAAATCGGCTTGTGGCAGGTTTTCATCTTTTCATCGATCAGTGTGTACACCGGCTCCACGGAGCTGAGGCCCGGACTGCCAAAGATGATACACATTCCATCGATATTATCCAGTTCTTTATCAACACATTCTATTGCCGCGTCCATTTGCTCGACCCCACCGGTTGCCAAAACATCTATCGGATTGGCAACGGATGAACCGGGATGAAGCCTGGTAAGCAATTGCTCTGCCGGTTTACCTGAAATCGGCGGGACCTCCAGGCCTCCGGCGGACAAAATATCTGTTAGCATAACTGCTGGTCCGCCTGCGTGGGTTATAATAGCCAGCCTGTTCCCTTCAAGTTTTTTATGCATAAAAAGGGCACCCATTGTGACTAGTTCCGAGCGGCTGAAACACCGGACAATTCCGGCTTTTTTGAAAAGTGCATCAACCGCGGTATCAGGACTGGCAAGGGCACCGGTATGTGAAGAGGCAGCACGGCTTCCTGCCTCGGAACTTCCGGCCTTTATCGCAGCGATCCTGCATCCCTTACGTATCAGCGACGAAGCATGCCTGAGCAGTTTTTCCGGTTTCTGTACACTTTCGAGGTACAATAATTTTACCCGGCTTGATGTTTCCGGATCAAAACTCTCATCGAAATATTCCAAAACATCTTCTACCCCAATCTGGGCTGAATTGCCTAAGCTGAATACACTGGAGAAAGTCAAGCCAATAGGAATGGCCGATTCCATTACATAAACTGCCGTTGCTCCGGAACCGGAGATAAAGTCAACTCCTTTGGGATCAAGCTTTGGAACTGGTAAAGTAAAACAACCTGCGTATGAAGTAGTTATAACACCGATGCAATTTGGACCAATCAGGCAACCGCTTGTTTCATTCAAAACATCAACAATCTCGTGTTCCAGACTTGCACCTGCACTATTCTCTTCTGAAAATCCGGCGGAAATAATGATAAATGCCCTGGTCTGTTTGTCCCTGGATAATGCCTTTACAATTTCCGGACACATTGAGGCTGGAACGGCCAGAATAGCCAGATCCGTCTGTGGCAGGCTGTCTGTATCAGAATAAGATTTAACTCCCTGAACTTCTGATGCTTTGGGATTAATAACATACAGCTGACCGCGATACCCGTGGTCAATAATGTTCTTGAGTATTTTTCCCCCGGGTTTCCGGATGTCATTAGACGCTCCAACAATAACTATACTGTTGGGATTCAGTAACTCACGATTAACCATACAGACATTTTGTTTATACTTTTCAGTCGGTCTAAATCTAATAAGTTATTTCCATTGTTAAGTGTTCCGGCATCAGGACAAATATCAACATCCCGGGCATTATTCATCGCTTTGCAACCTTTGTAAATACCCCAGCAGTCGCGGACATCTCCGGCAAACAACAAACAGTCCGCTCACTTTCCCATTTACCATCAGGAATCAGATCACTGTTTCCCTGTCAACCTTCGCAGCTGCGACTACTGGGCCGGAATGCACAAGCTTTTTCTGAACTCGCTGTTTTGGGGTAAGCTGTAGGGACGCATATTTGCGTCCATTCCCCATCATCCACGTCGGTCAATCGTAGGGACGCATAATTGCGTCCATTCCCCATCATTCACATCAACCCGTAAGGACGCAAATATGCGTCCCTACGACGGCCATTTACAAATTTAACCGAAAAACTTTGCAATTATTTTCCATTTACACGAGCCCCTTGCATCTATATCCATAAAATAAAAACAATGGCTATGTATGACTTAGACATCAACAAAAACGGGCGGCAATCAACCAGATTATCGTCCTGGGATTATGGTTCAAATGGTAAATATTTTGTAACGATTTGCACAGATCAAAAGGTCCCTTACTTCGGCCAAATGAGAAATTCAATCCTGATGAGTACCAAGATAGGCGATTACGTCATTAAATGCTGGGAATCAATACCCGCGCATTACCCGTTTGTTGAATTGGACTCATTTATTCTGATGCCGGATCATCTTCACGGAATTCTTTGCTTTGGCAAAAAGGAACAATCTGAATGTAATCCTAATCAATTTGGACCTCAGATTCAGAACCTTGCAGCCTTAATCAGGGGATTTAAAAGCTCAGTGACATCATTCGCAAAAGCTCATTTCATTGTATTTCATTGGCAGCCACGTTACTTCGACCGAATTATTCGCAACGAAGAGGAATTAAACCAGATTCGGAAATATATCCGGGATAATCCGGTAAAATGGAATCAAAGGATACTGTAGGGACGCATAATTGCGTCCATTCCCCATCATCCACGTCGGTCAATCGTAGGGACGCATAATTGCGTCCATTCCCCATCATTCACATTAACCCGTAAGGACGCAAATATGCGTCCCTACATCGTTCATATGCGGAGGGGCGTTAAAGACGCAAGTATGCGTCTACTATATAACTCTTTGTATAATACAGATAGTCAACGCAATTCATGAAGCACTTTTTAGATGATTGAGCTGTTTTTCCAAGTACTTTATTCTTTTTGCTTTCCATAGATCATTATTTTG
>JBBAAF010000149.1:0-8827 GCA_041658425.1 Bacteroidales bacterium
TGAGCCTCTTCTATCAGCAGGGAAGTTCCTATCTCGGACTGTTCACTTATATCATCCTTCCTGCATTTCTGATACTCGGACTAATCCTGGTCCCGATCGGCATGATCGGGAAGATGCGGAGAATGAAACGCGGCATCGAACCCGTTCAGGGAAAACCCTGGATCATTGATTTCACCGACAGGCGCCACCGGAATGCCACTTTAGTTTTTGCTGTCGGAACCGTTGTTTTGGTATTTCTAACCGGTATTGGAAGTTACGAAGCATTCAATTATACCGAATCAGTTAAGTTCTGCGGCACCATCTGCCATAAAGTGATGGAACCCGAACATACAGCCTACCAGAATTCAGAACATGCAAACGTAAGGTGCATAGAGTGCCATGTTGGCGAAGGTGGCGGATGGTATGTGAAGTCCAAACTTTCCGGGCTCCGCCAGGTTTGGGCAGTACTCACCAACAGCTACCCACATCCGATCGAAACCCCGATCGCCAATTTGCGACCGGCCCGTGAAACCTGCGAAAAATGCCATTGGCCCAAGAAATTCTATTCCCATAAGCTGGTATCAGAAAAACATTATCTCGCAGATTCAGCCAATACCGAATGGGACATCGATCTCCGGATGAAAATTGCTTCATCACACAGCGCTTTGGGTAACACCGCCGGAATTCACTGGCATATCAATCCGAATATCAAAATTGAATATATCGATCCGGCCGACGACCGCGAGGCTTTACCCTGGGTGAGAAGTATCAACAAACTTACCGGCGACACCACCCTTTTCCAGGATACCGAAGCCCCGATCACCGATTCCGCCCTCCGCGTCGCTGTACCGCGTACCATGGACTGCATGGACTGCCATACCCGCCCATCGCATAAATACCGGTCTCCAGCTGTTTTCGTAGATAATGGCATCTCAGCGGGTGATATTCCGGTTACCTTGCCAATGATCAAGAAAGTAGCTATGGATATCCTCACCCCTGCCTGGGAGAACCTTCAGATCGCGCATGACACCATCCGGAAATATATTGAAAACTATTATAAAAACACCTATCCCGATATTTTCGCCAATCGTAAACCAGATATAGAAAAGGCGATTACCAGCATTCTTTCAGGCTATTCCAAAAATATTTTCCCGGAGATGAAGGCCACCTGGGAAGCCTATCCCGATCATATCGGACATATTGATGCGGGCGGATGCTTCAGGTGCCATAACGGTAAACATACCAGCTCATCCGGCAAGGTTATCTCACGCGATTGTAACCTCTGTCATAACATCATGACTCAAGGCACCCCTGGCAAAGAAGAGATCGCCCCGTTCAACGGAGCCCTCGAATTCAAACATCCGGTGGATATCGATAACGCGTGGAAGGAGATGGCGTGCGCCGAATGCCATAAGAAGCTATACTAGGGCTCAGTGCAGCGTTAAGAGGTCCCCGCCTTCGCGGGGATGACAGGGGGGGCTGAAGAAAGTAGGAATTTAGAGATTCGAAGACCAGTTTTGAATTTTGAAGTTCAAGATTCAAGTAAAGTGAGGGCTGTCCTTTGATTCGGCCTCAAAATACTTGAATCTCCCACTTCATAATTCAGAATTCTCAATTCGAATCTCGAAACTGTCACTCGTCACTTATCCACCCACAACCGCCTCCAGCCCAAACTCCGCAAAAATCCCAATAGCCGCCGAGATATCGTCTGAAGCCGGTTCTTCCATTTCTCCATTGTCGTATTCCTGGCCGAGCTTGCCGTATTTGTGGATGGCAATGTTGTGGTAGGGAAGCAGGCTGACCAACTTCTTTTCGCCTGGCAGGGAAGCAACAAATTCAGCAGATTGCCGGATGTTGCTTTCATCGGCATTCACTCCCCCTATTAACGGTATCCGGATATTAATATTGGCACCCGTACCAGCCAGAATTTTAAGGTTTTCCAGAATCTTTTCGTTGGTTACACCGGTAAACTTTTTATGCCTTACCGGATCCATCATTTTCAGATCATACAGGAACAGATCGGTCCGTTTTGCCACTTCCAGCAAGGTTTTTGTTTTGCTTAAGCCCGACGTATCAACCGCCCGGTGGATCCCTTCCTTACCGCATGCATCGAGCAGGTCGATCAGGAAGTCCGACTGCATCATGGGTTCGCCTCCGGAAATGGTTACCCCGCCTTCCGATTGATCCATCATCACCGTTTCGCGGCGGATCACCTTCATGATCTCCTCCACCGTTACCTGTTTCCCCGACATCTCCATGGCCTTCGTCGGACACACATCGGCACAGATGCCGCACAAATCGCAAACATCCGTATCGGTTATAATCCCCTCTGAGGTAAGCGTTAACGCATTCTTTGGGCAATTCTCCACACACGTCCCGCACCCGATGCATTTCGCTTTCGAATACAGCTTTTGCAAATGCGGCGATATCCCTTCCGGATTATGGCACCACGCACAACTCAGCGGACACCCTTTCAGAAAAATGGTGATGCGTATCCCCGGGCCATCATTTATAGAGTAAGGCTTTATATCGAAGATCAGAGCAGAGTGGTTTTTCATTTCATTGATGTGCTGATTCATTGATGTGCTGATGTGCTGATTAAAGAATGCGATGATTTGATGATTTTATTTTATGACAAAAATTTAGAAGCATTTAACCT
The DNA here is from genome assembly GCA_041658425.1 of Bacteroidales bacterium. Classification (GTDB taxonomy): domain Bacteria; phylum Bacteroidota; class Bacteroidia; order Bacteroidales; family UBA12481; genus UBA12481. Next base: position 2,639 of record JBBAAF010000149.1, read on the forward strand.
TCAGAACGGTATTATCAATATGATTAAAATCTTTCCTTATCTCCAATAATCAGCACATCAGCACATCAATGAATCAGCACATCTTCTTAGCACATTTAGAACGCTTCGTTCTGTGTGCGATCAATGACTTCTTGCTGCAAATCTTCGTTCATATCATTGAAGTAGTCGCTGTAGCCAGCCATCCTCACGAGCAGATCCTTGTACTCTTCGGGATGTTTCTGGGCCATCTTAAGCGTAGCCGTATCAACAATATTGAACTGAACATGGTGGCCTCCGAGAGTAAAATAACTCCGGATGAGCTGTCCCAGACGGGCAACATCCTGTTCGCGCTTTAACAGACTGGGCAGAAAGCGCAGGTTCAGCAACGTTCCGCCCGATTTGGTCTGATCGAGTTTGGAGAGCGACCGGATAACGGCTGTCGGGCCATGAGTGTCGCATCCATGCGAGGGAGAAGTCCCGTCGGAAATGGATTTACCCGCAAACCGGCCATTCGGCGTAGCTCCCATTACCTTGCCAAAATAGATATGACAGGTGGTGGAGAGCATATTCAGATGGAACGTTTCCCCTTTTGTGTTAGGCTTGCCGTCGATGGTTTTATAGAGATCATTATACACCCTTAAAGCAATGGAATCGGCATATTCATCATCATTGCCGAAGAATGGGGTCCGGTTCAGAATGAATTGCCTCAGCTTCTCTTCTCCTGTAAAATTCTTAGCCACTGCAGTGAGAATCTCATCCATGCTATGTGTCTTATCTTCAAATACATGCTTTTTGAGGGTGGTCATACTATCCGTCACCGTGCCTAAACCGGTGCATTGTATATAATTGGTATTGTAACGCGGACCGCCGTCATAATAATCCCTGCCCTTTTTGATGCAATCATCGATCACCACGGAAAGGAACGGAGCCGGAGCGTATTTGGCAAACATGCGGTCGATATAATTACTTACCCTGACTTTCTGATCTACAATAAAATTGAGCTGCTTCAGGAAAGCCTGATAGAGTTCCTCGAAATCTTTAAAATCACGCGGATCTCCGCAATCGATACCAGCCACCTTGCCGGTTACCGGGTCGATACCGCGATTTAAAGTAACCTCAAGAACTTTGGGTACATTGAGATAGCCAGTCAGCAAAAAAGCTTCCTTACCAAATGCCCCCACTTCAATACATCCGCTGCATCCGCCTTCGCGGGCATCGGTTATCGATTTTCCCATCCCGATCATCTCCATGATATAGGCATCGGGATTGAAAACTGACGGATATCCGTGTCCCTGCCGGATCACCCTGCAAGCGGCATTCAGAAACCGGTCGGGCGTTTTGGCACTGATATGCGCCGAGTTGCCGGGCTGCAGGATATGGAGTTCCTCCACCACCTCAAGCAGGATATAGGAAACCTCGCTTACTCCATCCGATCCGTCCGACTTAACTCCGCCAATATTGATGTTGGTAAAATCGTTATAGGTACCGCTCTCGCGGGCCGTAATCCCCACTTTTGGGGGTGCCGGGTGGTTGTTCACCTTGATCCAGAAGCAGGAGACCAGCTCCTTGGCTTCGTCACGGGTTAATTTTCCTTCTGCAATCTCCCGTTCGTAAAACGGAGCCAGATGCTGATCGAAATGGCCCGGGTTCATGGCATCCCAGCCATTCAGTTCAGTGATAGTACCCAGGTGTACAAACCAATACATCTGGATGGCTTCCCAAAAAGTTCGCGGGGCGTTGGCCGGAACCCAGCGGCACACTTCTGCTATTCTAAGTAGCTCCTCCTTTCTTTTCGGATCTATCTCTCTTTTCGCTATCTTCTCGGCTAGGTCAGCATGCCGGTTGGCAAAAACAATCGCAGCATCGCAGACGATATCCATGGCTTTTAATTCTTCAGCCTTATCGGTTGCTTCCGGATCATTCAGATAATCAAGTGAGTCCAGATGAGCTTTAATATCATTTTTAAAATCGAGCATCCCCTTTCGGTAGATCTTACCATCGAGGGCGGTATGCCCCGGAGCGCGCTGTTCCATAAATTCGGTAAACAAACCGGATTCGTATGCCCTGCGCCACTCATCGGGCACATGGCTGAAGATCCGCTCACGCATGGTGCGTCCCACCCAGTAAGGGATTACCTCTTTTTCGTATATCTCAATATCATTTGCATCCACGTGATATCTCTGCTGGTGACGGGTGTTCAATACGTGAAAATCCTCCACTGAATGGCAGGTTAATTCAGGGAAGGTAGGCACCGCCTTGGGTTTCGGACCGCGTTCGCCAACGATCAGTTCATCTTCACCGATATAGATCGTCTTTTTCTCACAATGATCCAGAAACTGCATGGCTCTCATAACCGGCACCGAATACTTGCCGTTATTGGCTTTGTAAAATTCCGTCTGATGCAATGCCCGCTCAATGGTGATCGACGGCTCGGTTTCAAAGCTGAGTTTGCGGAGCCGCTGAACCCGCTCGTTCATACCCGGACCGATCACATTCGGTTTCGGAATGTAAAAATTGCCCTCGGTGTTGGGCTGGCGCTCGGGAAGGCAGGAGAGTCCGGTATCAGGTTGTACGTGTTGCATCGTTAAGGGAGTTAAGGACGTTACGGAAGTTAAGGGAGTTAAGGGAGTGAGGACGTTAAGGGAGTGAGGACCGACTTTGAGGGAAGGGGTTCCCGCTTTCGCGGGAATGACAAGTGCCCGCGCGGGAATACCAGAGGGTCTCAGACCATCAGGCAGTTGTAGAGGCAGCGATAGGCCTTTAAAAGGGTGCTATGGAAGTACCTTGTCATTTCATTGCAAAGATATTACAAAAAAGGGCAGGTTAAATCCGGCAAGTGTATTTTTTTCAGCGAAGGACCTGGCATAAGTTGTGACGTACTGCCAAAGCTGATGGTTACGGCAATGGAATCCCCAGGCACCTGGTTGATTTTAAAAAATGGATATCCTTTCGGACTAACCACTCTCTAAGTCAAAAACCAATGAGTTAAAATTTAAATGACTTTTTGAATACAATCGATATTCCGCTAATCAAGGTTAAGGCTACTGACTACAGTCGGCAGATCATCTGAATGAGATTGTGAATATTGATATTTGATGAACCATGATGTTTTAGAATCTGTTATCTTCATCAGACTGATTCCAAAACCGTTTCGCAAACCGTAACTTTCCCACACTGACAATCCATGAAGATCACTTGAAAGTTTATGAATAATCGAGAGTGAAAGTTTGGGTGCCCGTTGGCTATAACCAGCAATAACACTGGAAATACATAATCTTCTCCTCGATGAAGTTGATCATAATTACACCAATTCCATAAGCATAGCCAACAATTCAAATACCCAACCTGTACATCAATATACCCATGGGTCCTCCCCTGCAATCCTCACGCCCTTAACGCCCTTAACGCCCTCACGTTTTCAACCATTTTGTGTATCTTTCCTGCATTAAACAAATCGTATTAACAATATGAAAAGATTTACTTCTCTGTTATTGGGTATTGCCCTGCTATTCAGCTTGTCAGCTAAGGCCGACGAGGGGATGTGGCTGCTTCCGCTGATCCAGAAACTGAATATCGGCAAGATGACCGAACTGGGCCTCCAGCTTTCGGCCGAAGATATTTACAGCGTGAACCATTCGAGCGTGAAAGATGCCATCCTGATCTTTGGCGGCGGTTGCACGGCTGAGGTCGTATCACCTCAGGGACTCGTGCTGACCAACCACCATTGCGGGTACGGATCGATCCAGTACCATTCCACCGTGGAGCATGATTATCTCACCGATGGATTCTGGGCAATGAGCAAAGGCGAGGAACTGCCTACCCCTAACCTTTCTGTGACTTTTCTGGATTACATCGAGGATGTTACCGCCCGGATCAATGCAAAGTTAACCGACGGAATGAGCGAAGCCGACCGCGCTGCTGCTATCCGCGATGAATCACAGAAAATCCAGTCGGAAGTGAAAACCGATGAGTTCCATTCAGCTCGTGTTTCATCATTTTTCGGTGGCAACCAGTTCTTTCTGCTGGTTTATACCCAGTATCGCGATGTTCGCCTGGTCGGTACTCCCCCGAGCTCAGTCGGTAAATTCGGTGCCGATACCGACAACTGGATGTGGCCCCGTCAAACCGGCGACTTTTCCGTTTTCCGCATCTATATGTCGCCCGATGGCAACCCCGCCGGCTATTCAAAAGACAATGTGCCTTTGAAACCCAAACACTACCTGCCGGTTTCGGTAAAAGGAGTGAAAGAGGGCGATTTTACGATGATATTAGGTTATCCCGGAAGAACAACCCGCTACATGACCTCCTTTGAAGTGGAAGATGTGCTGAAGTACACACACCCGAACCGCATCAAAATCCGCGGTGCCAAACAAGAAATCATGCTGGCCGATATGCTGGCCGATCCGGAAGTTAAAATCCAGTATTCTTCAAAATACTCCGGTTCAACTAATTACTATAAAAAATCCATCGGTGAGTCTGCAGGTCTGAAACGCCTGAAAGTAGCCGACCGGAAAAAGGAATTGGAAGATCAGTTCACCAAATGGATCGCTCAGGATCCGGGTCTCCAGAAAAAATACGGCGATGCTTTGAATCTCATTAAAACTTCAATCGAAGGTCGCGCTCCATATAATCATGTCAGTCAGTATTTTTCAGAATGTTTTAACCAGGGATCCGAAATCGTCGGATTGGCCGGTCGTCAGGGTGCGATGCTGAAAGGTCTGCTTGAAAGCGGTGATGCAGCTAAAATCAAGGAAACCACTCAAAACATGAAGAAAAACATCGGGGGATTCTATAAAGATTATAACATGCCTACCGATAAAAAGGTAACGGCCGCCCTGATGCTTATGTTTAAGCAGGATATCGATCCAGCCATGCAGCCGGATATCTATCAGCTGATTGATAAAAAATTCAAAGGAAGTACGGAATTATTTATCGAGAAAATGTTTGCTACTTCAATCTTTGCTGACCAGGCAAAATTCGAAACTTTCCTCGACAACCCAAGCCTGAAGGTTCTCGAAAAGGACCTCGCCTATATCGCAGCCTCGTCGATCAACAAAAAAAGTGATGAGATCAGAGGCGAAATGGGAAAATTCATGTCCGATCTGGCTAAAGGCCAGCGCCTTTGGATCGACGGCCTGATGGCCATGGAGAAGGACCGGGTATTCTATCCGGATGCCAACTCTACCATGCGGTTGAGTTACGGCAGCGTGAAATCGTATGATCCGGTGGACGCTGTTCATTATAAATATTTTACCACTCTCGACGGTGTGATGCAGAAGGAAGTCCCGGGCGACTGGGAATTCGATGTTCCGGCTAAACTTAAGGAACTCTACAAAGCCAAAGATTATGGCATTTATGGCGAAGGCGGCGTGATGAAGATCGGTTTTATCTCCAATAACGATATCACAGGAGGTAACTCAGGCTCACCCGTTCTGAACGCCAAAGGCGAGCTCCTCGGACTAGCCTTCGATGGCAACTGGGAAGCCTTGAGCGGTGACATCGCTTTCGAACCCGATCTGCAGCGCACCATCTGCGTGGATATCCGCTTCGTATTGTTCATCATGGACAAATACGCAGGCGCAAAACACCTCGTGGACGAAATGACGCTTACCTACTAAATTGTAGAGACGCAAATATGCGTCTCTACGGGGCTCAAGTAAGGCGAAAGGCTGAAGGGTATCACCTCTTCAGCCTTTTTGCCTATTTTTGTATCATGAAAATCAACCTCGTCGATATCCTCTCTATCTTCATGGTGCTGTTCGCCGTGATCGATATTTTCGGCAGTATCCCGATTATTTTAAGCATTAAGCACAAAGGCGGAAAGATCAAGGCCGGTCAGGCTACCCTGGTTTCATTTGCCGTATTGCTGGCCTTTTTGATTGTCGGGGAAAAAATCCTGGGATTATTCGGTGTGGATGTCTCCTCCTTCGCTATTGCAGGTTCATTTATCATCTTTATCCTGGCCTTTGAGATGATCCTCGGACACGAATTCTTCAAGAATGACACACCCGAGGGAGCCTCAATCGTTCCCATCGCCCTGATAATGAATATGATAGTGGTATATGTAGTACTAAAGGCCACCTACCGGTTTGAACGCTTCCTCGGACCCACCGGTCTCATGATCGTGAAAAAGTTTTTCGGGATTATCCTTCTTGCAATCGCCATTAAACTGTTTGTGGCTAATACCGGGATCAAAATAGGAGTGCATTA
>JBBAAF010000150.1:0-8757 GCA_041658425.1 Bacteroidales bacterium
AAACAGGTACTTACGCCTGTTTTTTTTACCAATACCTCGTCTAGAATTGCCTGGTTACCGACTTGTTACAAGGGAAATCTAATCCCTGGCAATGATCAGGGCATAACAAATTTTTTTTCGTCAAGGATGAAAAATTGTCAATCGATAGTTTACAATACTATATTATTTATGTTAGATACAATCTTTTACAACTTACAAATGTAATTACAACAAATACACTCTCGTACAATTGTGATTAACATTTGTATATCACAAAGAAAAAAAATCCACTCAAAGTTGAAATTTTACAGTTAACATATAATCAGATATTTAGATATTATCAGGTATAGTTAAACTGTATGTAATAGTGTATAAACCCACTGAAAACGGACATTTATAGGAAACGCCAGGCTAAAACCCACTTAATATATTGAATACCAATGAATAAGATATATTTCTTAATGTTTTAATACACCCTGTTATCAGGTTACCCGGCTCTGATTGCCATTAAAAACCTCAACTTCGATCGATTTGTACTTATTTCTTGTAAAAGATTGATATAAAAACAACTATCTAATGCGAATAATATCTTGCTGTTTTCGTCTAATAATACTTCGCAAGCCAAAAATGTAGCAGATCCAATTTTCTTAAACCAGATGTTGACTATCGGTGACTTTTCGGTCTAGTTCATGTATGTTAATTGACAAATGTATAATTGTTAATTGCAGGTTACATTGTTAAATGATTACAATTGACAATTGTTATTTTGTAAATTAAGATACATTATTTACATTTGTGATATGGTAGAACGAATCAAAGAAATCATACTAAAAGAGGGGTTAACATCCGGATCTTTTGCCGATTTGATTGGTGTGCAGCGAAGCAGCATATCGCACATAATTAACGGACGCAATAACCCAAGCCTCGATTTCATTATTAAGACCATCCAACACTTTCCGAAGATTAACCCTGAGTGGTTGCTGAATGGTGTCGGGAGCATGTATCGGTCAGATGCACCTGCTCAGCCTATCCCAACAGTGAGAGAACGCTCAATTTTCGATTCTATTCCAGAACCGGTCGTTAAACCTATGCCCGCTCCGGAACCTAAACCAGCTGAAATACAGGTTGATCCGGTTAAAATTCAAGAAAGATATGTCGATAAGATTTTGATATTTTACTCTGATCGTACCTATGATGAGTTTTTGAAGACTCAGAAACCAGAAATCTGAGAATCTGATCGATTTAAGTAATTTTGCAGCCAGTTAATTTGGCATGATGCTCTATAAAAAAATCATCCGTCCTTTTCTCTTTCTTTTCGATCCGGAATTTATCCATGGCATTACATTTTTCTTTTTCCGTTACTTCCCGGTAATGGGTAGGATATTACGAAACAGAATCAGTTGGAACAATTCCTCACCCGGGTCAGATATCTCTCTGCTAAATTTAAAGTTCAGGCATCCGGTAGGAATCGCTGGCGGCTTGGATAAAAATGCGGTTGCTCTCCGGTTTATGAAGAATTTGGGGTTTTCCTTTATGGAGATTGGCACTGTAACACCAATGGCTCAAAATGGCAATCCCCGGCCAAGGCTTTTCCGATTGAAACGCAACCAGGCCTTTATTAACAGGATGGGTTTTAATAACGATGGCCTTGAAACAATAAGACGCCGTCTGCTTAATCGCCCAAAGGACTTTATTATCGGTGGGAATATTGGGAAAAACATGCAAACGCCAAATGAGGATGCCTGGAAAGATTATCTCACCTGCTTTATTGGTTTGTATCCCTGTGTCGATTTCTTTATAGTCAATGTTAGTTGTCCTAATATCAAAGACTTAAGACAGCTTCAAAATCGCAGCCAACTGAAGGAGATTCTGATGCATCTGATCGATTACCGCTCAGGCATGCCTGAGAAACGGCCGGTGTTGCTGAAAATTTCGCCCGACCTTTCGTATGTGCAACTCGATGAAGTAATTGAGGTAGTAAAAGAAACCGGAATTGATGGATTGGTTGCTACCAATACCAGTATTAGACGGATAGGTCTGGATTATTCAGATGAACAGATCTCCGGATTCGGCCCCGGTGGACTAAGCGGAAAACCTCTGACTAAGATATCTACAGACATAATTGATTATCTGCACAAAAAGCTTGGCCCTGGTTATCCCATTATTGCATCCGGTGGGATTATGTCGCCGGGAGATGCCGTCGAAAAAATCAATGCTGGTGCCAACCTGGTTCAATTATATACTGGATTTGTGTATGAAGGGCCTGGATTATTGCCTCAAATATTGAAAACCATCAGGAGGAAGAGCTTACCCATATTTGCTTTATTGCCATTATCATTTGCTTTGCTGGTCTTTAACTGCAGCAAGGTCAATAAGTCTTTGCAGCCACAGCAGGATTCCATTCTTCAATCCATCAGCCGCTATCTGGACTGGGAAGGGGAGAATGGGTTCAATGGGGCCGTTTTAGTTAAAACCCCCGGGAACGAACCTATGATCCGGTCATTTGGCTATGCCAATGAGGAACAACTCATTCCGAATTCTTCGCAAACTGCTTTTGACATCGGTTCAATAACCAAGCAATTTACCGGCGCTGCAATTCTGAAACTTGAGATGCTTGGGAAATTATCAGTGAATGACAGCATTGGCAAGTATTTACCCTCTCTGGCACCCGAAAAAGGAATTATGACTTTCCATCAACTTTTAACGCATTCTTCCGGGCTTCCGACTGATATAGGTTCTGATGCCGAAGTGATTACAAAGGATGTTTTATTAACCAGAATCAATGAAACCAGTTTAATAAGTCCACCGGGATCGGGCTATCATTATTCACATGCGGGCTATAACTTATTGGGACTATTGATTGAAACCATATCCGGAGTGGACTATGAAAGCTTTTTGCAGACCCATCTTTTTAAACCAGCCAGAATGCGCTTTACCGGTTACCGGATGCCGGATTGGACCGCAACCAGTATTGCCCATGGATACCGTTTTTGCAATGATTGGGGCGGACCAATGGATTCCGGATGGCTCGAAGACGGACCATCGTGGAACCGCAGAGTCAGTGGCGGTATGCTAAGCACCTTGGATGATTTATATGCCTGGCATGAGGCTCTCCTCGGCAATGATATCCTGGATGAGAAATCCAAAGCCAAGTATTATTATCCCAAAAACCCCGTCAGGATCAATGATGTTCAATCATCAGGTTATGGCTGGAGAATAATAAAAACGACCCGGCAAACCAATGTGATCGCTCATAACGGGTGGAATGGCCGCTATTATTCGGATTTTATGCGTTATCTTGATGAGAAAGTGACGATTATTCTCCTTTCAAACAAATTCCGGGAGGGTAACCAGAGTATCCCGTATGAAATTGCTAAATGCATTTTCTGGAAGGATTACCAGCCCAGATTAACAGGCAGCCTGACTCAATGCCTGGACTCTCTGCCTGATAACAGGTTAGGAAAGCTGGGAGGGAAATTCCTTACCCTTCTTGCTAATGGAGCCGAAAAGGATTTTCAGGACTTCACCGAAAAGTGCCTGGCCAGCCACCTGATTATAAAATTCGGGCACGACACCCTGGTGAGCAAACTCAAAGATCTGCAGAAACGTATCGGTCCCGTGAGAATCCGGCAAATAATGATTACCGATAATCAGATGATGAATATCGAAGTTTGCCAGCTTGGCAACAATCAGGAAGCCTTTATCCAGCTTTACTTCGACAAAAACGAGGATTACAAGATCCGTGGGTTCAGGTTTGAATCACCGGATGAAAGGAATTAAGGCTGAACATCCCTCATAATACCATGTTCAAGACTTATAAATGTTTCGGTACTCAAAACTCCGGGAATGGTTTGGATCCGGCCATTTAGAACCTCCATCAGGTGTTGGTTGTTTTTACAGTAAACCTTAAGAAAAATGGCGTAGTTCCCGGTAGTATAGTGACATTCGACAATTTCACTGATCTTTTCGAGTTCACCGACAACTGAGTGATACATGATTGCTTTTTCGAGAAAAACCCCAACATAGGCACAGGTGCTATAACCAAGGTTCTCTGGAGAGAGCTTTACACTATAGCCTGCAATGATTCCATGTTGCTCTAGTTTGGCAACCCTTTGATGAATAGCGGCTCCCGACATTCCGCATTCACGTGCCACTTCAAGAAAAGAAATCCTGCCTTTCTCCGAAAGGAGACGCAAAATCCGACGATCGATACTGTCAATTTTAATAGGGACTGACATTTGTATAAACATGCTTCGGAATAAAGGTACACAACTTTTCATAGAGCGCCGTACACTGAAATTGATCCTCCAATAATTTTGCATCTTTACAACCGGCAAGAACGGAAGGTGCTATATGTCTGATGAAATAATCTTTAAAGAAGGCCAACGATTTTCATTTGTTATTACCAATAAACTGGTGCTTCCCGGAACCGATGAGGTAAACCTTATCCTTTTGGGACCGGACCAAAAGAAATATCTGTTGCCGCAAGATTACTATGAAAATTATCATCTGAAAGTTAGCCAAACGATTTTATGCACTATCGACAAGATCAATTGTTCGGGTAAAATTTTCCTGGAGCCTGACCATCCCTACTATAAAATCGGGGAACGATATGATTTTCTGGTTCTCAGGCTGGCAGAACAGGAAAATTTCCTGGGAAAAACTCTATTGATTGCCTGGGTTAGAGATCTGCACGGGCTTGAATGGTCATGTCCTATTGATAAATCCGAAGATATAGAACCGGGGTACAGTTATCTGGCGTGTCGCGTGGACCGGATCAAAAAGGGAGAATTGATATTATCATTACCCGCAATGACCAACAGGTTTACCTCTCTCAAGGATGGCTTGATTTACTCGTTTAAGTTGGTGGATATTAAGACCTTTGAGAACGAAGAATTTTACGTTTTGAAGGATACTATCGGGAATTTTCATCGGTTGCCTGTTTTTAATTATGTCCATTACGGCTTTAAGCCCGGACAAAGCATTGAAGCCATGGTAGTTAAGTATAAGCCAAATGGAGAATGCCTGATCGAACCTTTACATCCTTTCTACAAGGTAGGTGAAAGCTATTCCTTTAAATATTCCGGGTTGCAAAAAAGCGTAGATTTGTTCGGCCGGATTGAAGCAGTTATTACCGTAACAGACCTGTTCGGCCAGGAGATTAAAGTTAAACCCCATACCTGGCAAACTGAGATGGATTTATATAACCCGGAATCCATTACCTGTCTCGTCCAAAATTTCAGGAAAGGGCGTCCGGTATTGATAAATATCGTAACATGAGAGTATATACCCGAACAGGCGATAAAGGAGAAACATCCCTTGCTGGTGGAACAAGGGTGCTAAAGGATCATCCTAGATTAGAAGCTTATGGCACTGTAGATGAATTAAATTCACATTTGGGCCTCATACAGTCCACCATCCCTGATTCAGGTGAAAAGATCCGGCTTACCAGAATCCAAAACCGTGTTTTTGTCGTTTCTTCCAACCTGGCCATGGATAATGAAGAATTGTTGAAAAAGCTTCCCCGTATCCTGGAAGAAGACATTTCCGATCTGGAAAAGGCCATGGATATGCTTCTGGATCAGATTCCTCCTCTGACAAACTTTATTCTGCCGGCAGGACATCCATCAATAGCTTCCTGCCACATCGCGAGAACCGTTTGCAGAAGGGCAGAAAGACGGATGGTCACGCTGTCCCGGGATGCTGCTGTTGAACCGATACTCATCAGATATATCAACCGATTGTCGGATTATCTGTTCGTATTAGCCAGAAAAACAGCGTATGATCTGGGTGTTGGAGAGATTATCTGGACAAGCGATTTCAGGAGCAGAGAATAGTGTTTATGGTTGATTCCTTTTCCATCCTGCCAAATTATCGTTATATTATAACTGGAGGACCCGGCTCAGGAAAGACAGCCCTGGTTGAAGCCCTTCAGAACCTTGGATATACCGGATTTCCGGAAATAGCCAGAGATTTAATCAACCAGGGAATTACCCCTCCTATTTGGGCAGAAAAGCCTGATTCGGGCCGATTTTTCGACTTTATCCTTAAGAAACGGATAATTTTCCACCAACAAATAAAAGGTACTGAAATCGGCTTTTATGACAGGGGGATACCCGATTCACTTGCCTATATAAAATTTCTTAAAAAGAAAGTACCACGCATTTTATCGGAAGCAATTAGTGTTTATCCCTACAATCCGGTTGTTTTCGTAACGCCACCCTGGAAAGAAATTTACTGTAATGATTCTGTACGCAGGGAATCCTTTGCCGAGGCTGGAATCTTATACGAATTGGGGATCGAAGCCTACCAGGGCCTCGGTTATAAAATAGTTGAGTTGCCAAAGTCCTCTTTGGAATCCAGAGTTGCAATTATACTCGCTACGCTGCGCTAATTATAATTAGCTCGCGCAAGCGAGCCTACTGCGCTACGAAATGGTAGATAATATAACCTTGCTGAAGCGCAGTGGCTGAGGTACTGAAATTAAAACGCGTTCGCTGTGCCGCATCCTTTGCAGCATCTAGAAAGCAAGGGTTCTTGGTATCAGTCCCGGAGGAATTTATTGTAGTTAGCTCCACTTTCCCCCTCTGGCCAACACGGATATCAACCTGGACGGTGGCCCCTCCCTTGCATTTGTAAACCGGTATCGGAAGATAGGAAACCTTACGGTTATCCAGCTTAAAATAGATATTCGTAGGGCCTTTGTATACCTGTTCCTCTTCAATCTTATTGGGTTTATAGAAGTCGATCGGTTTTGACTCCGTTTTTGGAAGTTCCTTATCGTCAGGATCCAGATCGTTTTCCTTGATGATATCTTTTACAGCCTGGTTTACTCTCTTTTGGGCCTCGCGCTCAGCCGTCCGGTTTGAAACGGCGGGATAATTTTTATAATCGTCGTATTTTTCAACCTTGTCTTCAGCCTGGTTTACTGCAATATTTCTGGCCTGACGGGCAGGGGACTTTACCCGGTTATCGGGATTCGGCTTTACCACCTCCAGTTTTTGAATTTCCTCAAAGACCTTAAGATCAATGTAGACAATATTATCCTGTGCATCATGCACATTATCCAATTTTATAAACAGAATAATTACAAGTGCGAGCATATGAAAGAGTACGGTGCCGATAATACCGTACTTTTTCTCAGACAACAACTTTATGAATGACTTATCTGCCAACCTTTAGTGACCAATTAGGTCTTTTTATGGCATCCCCATTGATTGTTTGGTTTATCTTAATTTTTTAATACTTCCGGATCTGATCCTCGTCGCGTACTATTATCTCGGGTTTTCCTTCCCATATGTTAATCAGCCCTGCTACCCAAACAAATTCGTTTTCAAAATACCATTTCGGGCTCATGCTGAGATTCCGGGCGATATATTTCGGCACCACAATACTTATGTCCTGATAAGGAAACGGGGCACCAATATAGAGGATATAGTTTTCATCCTCGGGCGAATAATAAACCTCATCTACTTTTCCATAAACCCGTCTGACGGTACCGGCATAGTCCTGGGCTTCATAGGCCGAGATAGTCTCAATCTGGCTGCCGAATTCCATATCCCAATTGTTGTGGGTCGGATAGTAGAACATAAATCTATGGAACAAAAGAGGGGTCCAGATCAGATCAATATGGTATGGTTGACGGTAATAGTACCTTGACCTGCGAACCTCGAACGGAACCGGAATATATCGGTTGTTATAGTAGTTAATCACCCTGATGGTCCTGCGATGGTACCAGTTATCATAGTCACTGTAATCACGCCGGAATTCATCTGATCTTCTTAAATTTTCATAGTTATCGTAATCCAGTTTATACTTGCGCGATGCAAATACTTCATCATTCTGATGGCGAATAACGGTACCGTCATCCCGGGTAAGGGTGCCTTTACCTTCGCGATAGACTCTGGATGCCGAAGAAGAGTTGACCCGGATGTCTGATTTGTTTTCGGACCGGGTTACGGTTGACTGTTGACGGCGTTCGGCATTACCTGATTCATTTCGCTGGTCGGTGTTAGTTTTCACCCTGGTTTGTTCCTGGCTCTTCCTGGTTGCTTGATTCGCATCACGTGTGGCCGGGGTTCGGTCAGTACTCCTGGTTTCAACTCTGCTCCGGGTTGCTTCAGGTCGGGTAGTGGTGGATTTTGACCTTTCTACCGAGGTGGGTTGTTTCACCGACCGGGTCCGCTCGGGAGTTGTTGATCTAACTTTTTTCTCAGAATTTGATTTTGAATCGGATCTGGTTACCGTCTTCTTTGCGGCTTCTTTTTTGGCACTATCTTTTTCTGTTTTGGTTTCTCTAGCTGACTTGGTAGCCTGGGGATAGGCAGTCATTCCGGCTATCAGGATCATTGCTAAGATTAAATAGTTTTTCATGGCATTGGATTTTAGATATTTCTTACATAAGGGTATGGCAAATAGCTTGCCAAAACAGCCATAAGCACACGACAATGTAAGATTACTGAATAATTGAGTTATTTCCTCTGATAATTGAGCAAAGATTTAGCTCATGGTCAGAATAAAACGCTCTCTCCTGCATCCAGGCGAATGGCTTTTTCATAGAACCATTGGGCCGTATACAGGTCGAAAAGGGCCATGCCAACCAACTTAAACAGGGTGGTCCTCTGAGTATCAGCAGTAACTTTTCCTCTGATTAATGATCCGAGTGGAATTACCTGTTTTTGCTTCAACAAACCCATTTCGATCGGATGTATGAGATCACCGGATTCTTCCAAAGCAAACCTTACGTCGACGAAACACTGGTCGATGAGGGAAAACAGG
>JBBAAF010000151.1:0-8612 GCA_041658425.1 Bacteroidales bacterium
ACAAAAGAGGTTATATAAGAGACGCATATTTGCGTCTTTTGTAGGCAGTAGGCAGTAGGAAGTCGTTCCGCCAGAGCACTTGTCATCCCGGCGAAAGCCGGGACCCCGTCGCTGACTACGAATGCCCTTGGGGGACCCCGTCGCTAACCGCGAATTCCCGCTGGAGCTGCGTTTCAATTTTTTTTTAAATATTTTGTATTTTGTATAAATATGCATAAATTTGCACCGAAATCGTAATAATATACAAATGGATCGATTAACAAGACAGGAAACCATCATGCTGATTCTTCGGGATCAGTGGATCCGGAATCAGGAACAGCTTCAGAAGGCCTTGGAAAGCAAGGGCTTTGATGTAACACAGGCAACACTTTCACGCGACTTGCGGCAAATTCATGTTATGAAAATAATGGACCCGGTGAGGGGATCCCGGTATGTTCTGCCGGAAGATAAGAATTTGAGGGAAGCCATTACCCGCCTGCCTGATCACTTAGATGGGGTTCTTTCCATTGAATTTTCAGGGCAATTTGGAGTTGTTCGCACCTTGCCCGGGTTTGCCAACGGTGTTGCCTTTACAATGGATTATCAGCAAATACCTGAACTTATGGGGACTATCGCTGGTGATGATACCATCTTGATAATCATGAAGGATGGGGTATCAAAAAATCTTATGGCCGGAATTCTGAGCAGCCGGTTCCCGGGAATCTCTCAGAAGATAATGTTTTAAGCAATCATTTGAATAATTATACACAATTATGATACGTAAAATGAGGAAAAAAGTAGTTTTAGCTTACAGCGGAGGTTTGGATACCTCAGTGATTCTGAAATGGCTGATCAACAAAGGTTACCAGGTTATCTGTTACGTTGCCGACGTGGGACAGGATGATAATTTCAGGGAAGTTGAGGCTAAAGCTTTAGCTCTGGGTGCTTCCAAGGTATTTGTGGAAGACCTGAAAAGTGAGCTTGTGGTTGAATATATCTTTCCTGCTTTGCGCGGGAATGCCTTATATGAAGGAAGATATTTGCTGGGCACTGCAATAGCCCGTCCCCTGATTGCCAAAAGACAGGTTGAAATCGCAAAAAGGGAGGGTTGCACCTATTTGGCTCACGGAGCCACCGGAAAAGGGAATGATCAGGTTCGCTTTGAGTTTGCGTACTACGCCCTGTTTCCGGAGGCTAAAATAATCTCACCATGGAAAGACCCGGAATTCCTGAATGAATTCAAAGGGAGAACGGATATGATCCGCTATGCTGAGTTGTATAATATCCCGATTAAACAAACAGTCGACAAAAGCTATAGTGAAGATGAAAACCTGATGCACATCAGTCATGAGGCAGGGATTCTTGAAAGCCCGTCGGACAGATGTCCTGAGCATGTGTATTCTAAAACATTATCGCCATTTCTGGCTCCGGATAAGGAAACCCTTGTTGAGATTGAATTCCTGAATGGCACCCCGGTCAGGATCAAGAACCTGGATGATGGTACAGAAAAGTATGAGCCGATGGAGCTTTTTACGTATGCCAATCATATTGCAGGGGTAAATGGAATCGGTCGTATTGATCTGGTAGAGAACCGTTTTATCGGTATAAAATCCCGCGGGATCTATGAAACCCCGGGTGGGTATCTTCTTTGGGCCGCACACCGCGATCTTGAAGGTATTGCAATGGACAAGGAGGTTATGCACCTCAGGGATATGCTTATTCCGAAATTCTCGGAATTAATCTATAACGGATTGTGGTTTTCCCCGGAAATGGATTTCCTGATGGCAGCCTTTAATAAAAGCCAGGAGCAGATTACCGGAACCGTTGTGGTGTCTTTGTATAAGGGCAATGCCATGCCGGTTTACCGTGAATCCCCCGTCAGCCTGTATGATCAGAATTTGTCATCCATGGATGTGGAAGGTGGATTTGATGCAACCGACAGCAGGGGCTTTATCAACATAAATGCCATCCGCCTGAAAGCTCATTATCTGGTTCTGCGCAAGAAACAACCCTATCAATGGCGTCCTAATATTCTTAAATAGTTTAAATATGAAGCTCTGGCAAACTGCTGATTCCATGGATCCCCGGATCGAAGCCTTTACAACCGGCAATGATCCGGTCCTTGATCAGGAACTGATCCCTTTCGACTGTCTGGCTACCATGGCGCATGTAACTATGCTTCAGCAAATAGGAATTCTTGATCCCGATGAAACTGAACAGCTCATCACCGCCCTGAATGAGCTGATAGATCTTCATGGTCGCGGGCAATTTCAGATCCAGCCGAATCAGGAGGACGGCCACACTGCTATTGAGGAATTCCTGACCGATCGGCTGGGTGATACGGGTAAAAAAGTGCACACCGGCCGTTCGAGGAATGATCAGGTTTTAACCGCCATCAGGCTATTTGAAAAATTTTCCGTTGAAGAATTAATTCAACTGGCCGGGAACATGGCAGCCTCATTAAAGCTATTCGCTCAGGCCCATGTTGGAGTACCTTTGCCCGGTTATACCCACACCCGGAAAGCCATGCCATTTTCAGTAAAAGATTGGGCAATGGCCTTTCATGATGCCCTGACGGATGACATAAAAATGTTTAACAGCACTTATGAGCTGATCGACCAGAACCCGCTTGGAACCGGTGCCGGATATGGAGTGCCTTTGCCGCTTGACCGGCAGGTTACCACTGATTTATTGGGATTCAGCCGGATTATGGAGAACCCGATGTATGCACAGAATAGCCGGGGGAAGTTTGAATCGAGAATATTGAACGATTGTTTGATGATTCTGTATGATCTGAACAAATGGGCTTCTGATCTGATCTTCTTTACAATTCCCGAAATAGGCTATTTCAATCTCGACCCTTCAATGGTAACGGGCTCATCCATAATGCCTCATAAGCAAAACCCTGATGTTTTGGAACTGATTAGGGCATCATACCATCAGGTTGCCGGTTATGAATACCAGCTGAGAATGATTCCGGTTAACCTGATCTCGGGGTACCACCGGGATTTGCAATACACCAAGGAACCATTGATGAAAGGCCTTAAAATCTGCAGGGATGTTTTAGGAGCCAGCCAGGTTGTTATGAAAGGCCTCTCAGCCAATCCTGATAACCTTAACCGGGCCATGACCGGTGAATTGCTGTCGGTGCAAAAAGTAATGGATCTTGTAAATTCAGGGATGCCGTTCCGTGATGCATACATGCAAATAAAGAAATTGGGGCTGGGATAAAATGCCACAATCGCTTCTATGTCCAGTGTGCCCAATTATCAATTGCCACTATTGTCATCCCCATGATGACAGGGATCATGCATTGCAGAGAGCAATATGGATTCTCTTATCAATTGCCACTAGCTTTAGCTAGTGGGTTGAATGACAGTGTGATATATGGCCTTTAGGCCAATTTCTTAAATCCTATAAAAATTCGATCAATATTCCAGAAAAATATTTGGCCTAAAGGCCATAATATCCTGTGGGTCAACTATAACCACTACATAAATGTAGTGGCAATTAATAAGAGAATCCATCTTGCCTCTGAGTAATGTTAAGCTAGTGGCAACTGATACTCTTCGATTACTCCTGAATTCAGACAGGGGCTTTTAGTCCCACCCCCGTTTTCTCTATATAACTACAGAATTCCTTCAACCCGCATTCCCCGCATTTTGGTTTCCTTGCCTGGCAAACATACCGGCCATGCAGGATAAGCCAGTGGTGCGCAATCGAATGCAAATCCTTGGGAATATGCCGGGTTAGCTGTTGTTCCGTTTCCAGCGGGTTCCTGGCACCTTTAGTCAATCCGATTCTGGCTGATACCCTGAAAACGTGTGTATCCACCGCTAGCGCCTGTTTCTGAAAAGCTACCGCGGCAATTACATTGGCTGTCTTCCTTCCTATACCCGGAATGGTCATTAATTGTTCAACTTCCTGAGGGAGATGGCCATCGAAATCATCGACAATTTTCCTGGAGGCGTCAATCAGATGCTGTGTTTTATTATTCGGATAAGAACAGGATCGGACCAACTCAAAAACATCTTCGCGCCTGGCAGCAGCCAGACTCTCCACCGTTGGATACCGGGCATAAAAGGCCGGGGTAATCAGGTTAACGCGCTTATCCGTGCATTGTGCAGAAAGAATTGTAGCAACCATTAATTGATAGGGATCACCATGCTTTAACTCAGTTTCCGCAACCGGCATGTTTACCCTGAACCAATCAATTACGTGGCTGAACCTTTCTTCTGTTGTCATTCCCGTTTTTTTGCCCCGAAAAAATAGTTTTTCCCTTGAAAAACCCTTAAAAACAGCTCTGCTTTATCTCCGGAGAAATAGCTTGTGCTGTTTTCACTCGAGTTAATAACAGTGCCGATGGCGTCTCTATAGGCCTTGATTTCAACGGGCTTCATGTTAAGTCCGTTTAAGGTAATCTTATAGGATTCCGCCGTAACAGATGCCGGAATAAAGTCATCCCGGAAATCAGCTCCGGTCAGATAAGATACGGTAGTCAGATAACCGGCCATCCTGGTGGAATCTACCGGGACCCCGTTCAGTGACCACCTGTTATCCTGCTTCGTCAGCGTAAATGAACTATCGGCCGGGTAATTAAAGATGATCTGCGTCAGATCATTCTGGTTGACCCTGAATATATTCTTGTCTCTCAGGCTATTGATTTCGCGGTTAAAAGTCATGCTTAAGTATCCCTCCACCGCGTAAACGTCCTTTTCATTATTAACCCTGACATAGGTACTGGGTTTTCGGGTGGCCTGATTATAGGAGAATCTTCCGAGAGTTATTTCTGTTTTGCCATTCTTCTGCCCATAAATAACCACCTTAACACCCAGCGAATCAGTGATGTCGTAATCCTTCCAGAGTTCCCGTTTGTTGGCAACCAATCTTTCCGGAGTCATATTCGCCAACTCATCTACAATTCCTTTAATCATTTCCTGATCAGCTGCGAACATCTTTCCGTCGAACTTTAGTTTCCAGACCGTATCTTCCAGGAAAACATCCACGTTTCTATTACCTGAATTTTTTGGAAAAATGGATATCTTTTTAATGTCATTTGCCTGGAATTCAATGATGTCCTTTCTGAATGTCCGTTCTCCTTTTAAAGATTTGATTAATTCGTTGGCGCCTGCTGCAACCAGAAGAACTGCAAAAACGATGAGTAAAACCCGGTTATTCCTTTTCTTAGACATGGCCTTCCTCCATTCTTTTGTTCCGTAAGTTTCGGTTATACTGCGACCTGAAAATTCCGTAAATGATGACTAATAGCAAAGGAAGCAGGAAGTTGAAGTACTTCAAAAACGCCTTCTTGCCATCTTCAATCTGCTTAATGGGCCGGTTGGTAACACCTTTGGTCCTCAATTCAATCAGGCCGGTATCATCCGACAGATAATCAATTGAGTTGACCATCAGGCTGATATTGTCAGGGCTCTGCTGACGGGCCTGATCGCCTTCACCATTCACTGCGAAATCCCCGTCTCCAATCAGAACAATGGTTGATTGATTCTGACCGGCAATTTTACCTGTCAAAACACCGGCAACGGTTAATCCCTTCATCGGAAAATCAGCCTGACCCCATTGTTTGCTGACATCAAAATAGACGGGAGCCTGTTGTGTTCCTGACATTTCTGAGGTTTGAGCAATGGGTACAAATGTTTTTGTAGTATCCCCGGTATAACTCACTGTACTTGCAAATGGTAATAATACCGATTCGAGTCCCTTGGTGATCGGATGGTCGGCAAATTTCGAAATCAGAGGAAGGTATGGAAATTTGACCGTGGTATTGTAAGTAAACATACCTTGTTGCTGCCTGACATTTATATTGGCGCAGCGGCTATCGACCACAAAGTTGCTCTCTACCATCAAACCTTTTCCCATTAACCAGTTTTCGAGCCCCGTATTTACAACGAGTCCCCTGGCTACGCTGAGGTTGCCCTCAACGCGGTTCATGGCAATGTACAGATTCCCTCCTTTAGCCAGAAATTCATCCAACTGAGCCAGGTGACCCGGCGGGATCGTATCTTTAGGGGCAATCAGGGCAACTGTTTTGAATTTCATCAGGTTTTTGGCCGTATCGGTAAGGAAAACAGGCTCAACCTCATATAATATGTTTAAAGCAGTATATGCCTGTGCCATAGCTGCTATTCCCGGTTCTCCGTGTCCCTGAATAATACCGATGGCAGGTTTGTTTTTAACGGAGATCTTTTTAATGGCTGAGGATAAGGCATATTCCATAGCAGCACCCGGTTGCATAAAAGGAATATTATCCGATTCTTCACCCATGGATACCACAGCTCCTAAATATACTTTCTGCTGTTTAACCTGATCCTTTTCCCTGATATTGGCTATAACCGGCTGAATGCCAGCCGACATGGCTTTTTGTTCGGTCTCTGGATTGGCGCTTGGATCAATAAATTCATAAACGATCTGACCTTTTGAGATGTTATTGTATTCAATCAGCATTTCCTTGAAATCCCGCTTGGTTTTTGCCAGTTCTGCCGGGATATTGTTGCTGAAATAGGCGGTAATGGTTACAGGTTCCTTTAGGCTCCGGATAATATTCTTTGAAGCTTTGCTCAGTGTATAACGATGATCTGAAGTGAGATCCATTCGTAAAAAGAAATTATCGGAGAGAATATTCACCAGCACTATGATTCCCAGTGCTATGAGTATAAATGTTATTGTCCTTTTCATGATTTTCCTGATATAATTTTAAACCTTTTTCCGGGTTAGAACCGTCTTCTGGTCAGCATCATTTCTGCCAAAATCAGTGGTAAGGCAATCAGACTGAAAAAGTAAATCAAGTCCTTGGTATCTATTACACCGCGGCTGATGGATTCAAAATGGGTGCTGAGGTTCAGGTAAGTGAACAGGCCACCCAAAGCCCCGGTGAAATTGCCGGCAAGAACACCGAAAATAATATGGAAAAATATCCCTATCAAAAGGGCAATTAAAAAGGCAACTATCTGATTCTTTGATAAACTGCTTGCAAAAAGTCCTATGGCAATATAGCTGGCCGACATCAGAATCAGTCCAAGGTAACCGGTCCATACGGAACCATGATCAAGCGGCCCCAGTGTTGCAATGGTAATATAATAGGGCAGGGTGAATGCCAGGGCTATGCAGATTAAAACCAGTGTCGACAGGAATTTGCCGAAGATAACCTGCCAGTCGCTGACAGGCTTGGTCAGCAATAATTCAATGGTTCCTGAACGCATTTCTTCCGATAGTAAACCCATGGTTATTCCGGGAATAAAGAAGAATAGCGTCCAATATGCGATTCCGAAAAAGGATTGCATGTTTGTCTGGCCGACCATAAAAACATCTGCACCGGAAATCCATGTAAAGAAACCGCTGAAACCGAGAAAAGCGATCAGCAGTATATATGCCATAAGGGAATTGAAAAATGAATTCAATTCACGGCGTGCAATAATCCAGATCTCTTTCATTTTACCGGATATTTAAAGTTTAGAATCAGTTCATGGTTAATTCGCGGAAAATGTCTTCGAGTTTCGTCTCGACAATGACCATCTCAGTGAGGGCCCACCGGTTCTTCACACAAATATCAAAGATGGCCCTTCTCGAACTTACATTTGGTCTGCTTTGAATTTCAAACCGGTTATCAGATCCGGTAACCGGGTTCACCCAATCGATAGTTGAAATTTTCTGAAGAGCTGCGGTAATTTCATTTTTGCCGGCATCTTCAATGGTCAATTTCAGCATCTCCTGGCCCTGAGCCTTTTTCCTGAGGTTTTCCGGAGTACCGTCGGCAACAATTTTCCCCTTATTGATAATGAGAATCCGGTCGCAGGTAGCTTCCACCTCAGCCAGGATATGAGAACTCAGGAGAACGGTTTTTTCCCGGCCGATAGTTCTGATCAGGTCCCTGATTTCGATGATCTGATTGGGGTCTAACCCTGCAGTCGGTTCATCAAGAATCAGAACTTCAGGATCATGTATCAGCGCTTGTGCAAGTCCTACACGCTGACGATATCCCTTGGAAAGTTCGCCGATCTTTTTGTGCTTCTCACCCTCTAAGCTGCAGAGTTTAACCATTTCGAGTATCCTGCCTGTAATGCGTGACTTATCGATTCCTTGAATTTGTGCAACGAAACGCAGGTAATCAATCACCGGCATATCGTTATACAACGGATTGTCCTCGGGCAAATAACCAATCCGTTTCTTTACCTCTTCAGGCTGGTCTATCACACTGAATTCCCCAACGTGTATATCCCCTTTGTTCGGAATCAGATAGGAAGTTATTGCCTTCATTGTTGTCGTTTTTCCTGCTCCGTTTGGCCCCAGGAATCCGAGCACTTCACCGGTATGAACCTTAAAAGAGATATTGTCCACAGCTCGCTGCGTCCCATAAATCTTGGTCAGGTTCTCAACAATGATGTCCATAATTATAGTTTAAAAGGTTTTTTCGATCGAGTTACAAATGAAGTAAATCGCACACTGATTTAAACAGGTTGTTAATGGTAATTAATACTACTTAAGGAAAATTAACAGTAGAGTCCCGCAGTTTGTGTCCAAACGGCCCTAAGCCTAATAACCTTAAATTTAAGCGTTGCCCCGTGCAGCGAAAACCGTAACGTCAATGATGCACTGACATCAAAGTAGAGTCTGGTTCT
>JBBAAF010000152.1:0-8595 GCA_041658425.1 Bacteroidales bacterium
ACATCCGTTAAAGTGCCTGTAAAATATGGTCTTAAAGACATAAGTTTGGTTCTAAGAGCTTTCTATCTGCTCGGTATTAAAGATCCGCACCGAAAATTCTTCTGGAAACTAATCTTTTGGTCCGTCGTGAATAATCGCAAATACCTGGATATGGCAGTGTTTTATGGGATAATGATCTACCAAATGCACCAAACATCCTTGCATTTAATACAAACCGTAAATGAGAAAGTGAGAATACGGCAGGTTTTGTAGAGACGGATAATTATACGTCTCTACAGCACACTATCCGCTTTACGGCGCATTTATTCAAATTGCAATAGGGAATCTTACCTTTAGAATCTGTTCGAATTTAAAAAGGCATGAAAAAGTTACCGGTTTCAATTGCTGTAGTTTTTTTCATATTCTTTTCCTGTAAGAAAGATTCTTTACCTGAGGTAACAACAAAGACCATTTCATCTATCAAAACCAATTCTGCTTTATCAGGAGAGAATGTTATTTCTGATGGTGGTGACATTATTTCAGCAAGGGGCATTTGTTGGTCGTTAAAGGAAAATCCTACCATAGCCGATGGAAAAACAAATGATGGCACGGGCTCGGGTGTATTCGAAAGCATTCTATCGGGCTTGTTTCCAAACACAACCTACCTTGCTCGTGCTTATGCTACGAACTCCTTAGGAACCACCTATGGTTCGGAGGTTGTCTTTACGACGAGAAACAAAAACGTGTTGGTTACAGATGGTGACTCCAGAACAGATGGATGGAATTGCAGCTATAAGTACCCTTATTGGCCATTGTTATCACTTGAAGAGTCGTTTGATATATATAATACAGCTTTTGGTGGTCTAACAACCGCTGATTTAGTTTCCAGGGCAGAGGATAACGTTGATCCAAAGCTGTCCATTTCATCCCGGTTAAATATCGTTGTCTTCTGGGCCGGAGTTAATGATATTGCGGTCCAGGATTTACCAGCCAGCACAGCATATAATAATTTAGTATCCTATTGCACTGCGCGCAAAGCAAAGGGATGGAAAGTAATAGTATGCACAGAGGTTAGCATGAAGGGAATTGGAAGCGGCGGCGTATGCGATAGCTTGCGGACTTTGCTAAATGATTCTATTAGAGCAAATTGGGTTGGATTTGCTGATGGCATAGCCGATCTTGCTGCGCATAAATCGATTGGGTATATAGGAGCCTATAAGGATACCTCATTTTTTTGCGACGGGATACATTTAACCAATGCCGGTACTGTTTGTGTTGCTGAAATGATAAGTAATGCTGTTAACGCTTTGATTAATGGCGAAGTAAGATAATCAATTTGCTGATATCCCCTGAACCATTAATTTCACCGCTCGAGAAATACAAATCAAAAAAAGGCAACATGATTTCTGATGTCATAGATGAAGTCCTGATTTTGAACTGGTTTTCATTTTGAGTAACTTTGCTGCCTACAAATTTGGTACCCGTGAACGCAATCTCTCATGTTTTCTTCCTGTTTCTAATTTGTCTGACCTTTTCCCTGAATAGTTACAGTCAGTTTCAGCCGACTCCTGTCAAACGATCGAATAACCAAATCACCATTAACGGTAAGAATTTTTATCTTCATGAAGTTCTTAAAGGCCAAACTCTCTTTGGGATTTCGAAAGAATATAAGGTGAGCGAAGAGGAAATCAAAAAGTTAAATCCGGATCTGAATAAGAAATCTGTTTTCCCGGGTATGGTTTTACGGATACCCGATATAGGAACGACGGCAAAACCCTCTGCGGGTAAGGAGGAGATCAAATTCTTCACGCATACAGTCCTGCCTAAAGAAACCTTTTTCTCAATTTCCAGGCGATATGGAATCAAGGTCGACGAAATCAGGGAGTTGAATCCGGAAGCAAGATGGGGATTGAAAACCGGTCAGATTATTAAAATACCTAAGGATAAGATCACTATTTCGCAGAAAAACCCGGTTACGGAAGAAAAAACGGTGAAGGCCGGTATTGACGACTCCGATCAGGGATCCGAGAAGGAAAGGGCTGATCGACCCTGCAGGGTTAAACCTTTTCCGCATGAAAATGAAAATTTTCAGCTGGCTATCCTGCTGCCGCTGAATATTACGCAAAATGACACCTTAAGTTATTCAGATACGTTAAAACCAGAACACTTCCGGTTTTATGAATTCCTCGAGGGAGTTTATCTGGCCATTGATTCGATGAGACTCGAAGGCTTAAATCTAACTGTTGAGGTTTTCGATACAGAAAGAAACCCGGAGACCATCAGGGGGATCATTGAAAACGATAAACTTAAGGAGGCCGATCTGATCATCGGCCCGGTTTTCCGCAATGAAATTGAAATTGTTGCGGCATTTGCCAAAAGCAAACATATTCCCATGGTGTCTCCTTTATCCACCTATGATGTGGTTAAGAGCAATCCGTATGCCTTTCAGGTCAGGAATAATCTTCCCAGGCAAATTGAACTTGCGACAAACTACTTAGGATCAAAGTATAACCAAAATGTTTTAGTCATTGGCCAGATGTCGGAGAAGGCAAGTCCCGACTTCATCCGTTTCCTGGGAAATCTCGGTCCACAAATTAAAGAGCACGATCCGGCAAAGAAGGCCACTTTTAAAACGATTTATTTTAGTGAAACCTCGCGGAATTTTATGAACGCAGATTCTCAAATAATCCGGCTTGACAGTTATCTCTCAGCATCTTTACCAAACTTTATCATTCTTCCATCTGAGAATGAGGTTTTTATTACTGAAGTAATCAATGAGCTTCATCAGAAGTCGACCACCCAAAATATCCATGTATTTGGTTTGAATCAATGGGTTTTTGCACATCTGGATCTGGGTAACCTGTATAATGTTAACCTTGAGCTTTACAGCGATTTTGATTATCCTTTTGTGGACTACACCGATCCTCTGGTTCTCAATTTCTGTCGCAAATACAAGGAAAACTGGAATATCGAACCTTCGAACTACAGCTTTCAGGGTTTCGATATTGCCTATTTTTTTACCAGGGCATTATTCCAGTTTGGACGTAACCTGACCTCATCAGTTCCTTGCTGGACTGAATACCTTAATCATCCTTCCATGCTGACTCCCATGAGGTTTCAATCCAATAGCAATGCCAATGGTTTTGATAACCATGCAGTTACCATAATCCGGTATCAGAAGGATCAATTACTCAGGAAGAAGGTTAATTAATCTCCCAGTGTAGCCACCATTACTGCTTTGATGGTATGCAGGCGGTTTTCTGCTTCGTCGAAAACAATGGAGTTTTCAGATTCAAAAACCTCCTCGGTGACCTCCATGCCATCCAGCCCAAACCGCTGGAAGATTTGCTCACCAACGGTGGTTTCCCTGTTATGAAATGCCGGCAGGCAATGAAGAAATTTAACACCCGGATTGCCAGTCATTTCCATAACATTGGAATTAATCTGATAGGGCCTTAGCAGACGGACGCGTTCTTCCCAAACGCTGTCAGGCTCTCCCATGGAAACCCAGACATCGGTATATAGGAAATCGCAGCCTTTTACAGCCTCCTGTACATCTTCTGTCAGTGTTATTCTTGCACCGGTATGGGATCCGACTTCACGGCATGTTTTCACCAATTCATCAGTTGGAAACAAGGGTTTTGGTGCAGCAACCCTGAAATCCATGCCCATTTTCGATGCGCCAACCATTAAGGAATTGCCCATATTATTGCGGGCATCACCGAGGTAACAGAAAGAGATTTCATTTAGCGAACCGCTGAAATGTTCAATCATGGTCATGAAATCTGCCAGGATCTGAGTAGGGTGAAACTCAGTGGTCAGGCCGTTCCAAACCGGGACCCCGGCATATTTTGCCAGTTCTTCCACGATGGATTGGGCATATCCGCGGTACTCAATTCCGTCATATAAACGGCCGAGCACGCGGGCTGTATCCTTCATCGACTCTTTCTGCCCGATCTGAGAGCCTGACGGTCCGAGATAGGTAACATGGGCACCCTGATCTTTAGCTGCCACCTCAAAGGCACAGCGGGTTCTCGTTGAAGCTTTTTCGAAAATTAAGGCGATGTTTTTGCCCTTCATCCGCTGCAGTTCATAGCCGCCATATTTTGCCGCTTTCAGATCGAATGACAGATCAAGAAGAAAGTCGATCTCTTTTGGAGTAAAATCCAGTAATTTCAGGAAACTCCTGTTTCTTAGGTTGTAAGCCATGTCCTTTTATTTAATATTATCGTTTTATGTTTTTTGTTGATATTTTGCCATGTCCACGGGATCATAATCCATGGTTATCTTGGATCCGTATGATTTATCCTCCAGCTTGAATGCTTCTGTAATCACTGCTTTTTGGCCTCCATGCTCTAAAAATTGCAGGCAGGCACGGATTTTTGGTGCCATGGATCCTTCGCTGAACTCACCGGCATCAAGATACTTTTTGGTATCTGCATAATTCAGAAATTCAAGCGTTTCCTGATCGGGCCTTTTATAATTCTTATAAATAAAAGGCACATCTGTTAAAATATAAAATTCTTCAGCACCAATCCGGCCAGCCAATAGACTGGATGCCAAATCTTTATCGATAACGGCTTCAGCAGCACGCACTTTTCCTTCAGCGTCAAAATACACGGGAATTCCACCGCCTCCTACCGCAATGGTAATGACTCCCTGCCTCGCCAGTGCCTTAATAACATTTTCATTTATGATCTGTACCGGTGAAGGAGAGGGGACTACCCTTCTCCAGCCTCCGGCCGTTTTTATTTCTTCTTTAAAGGTCCACCCTTTATCAATGGTCAGCTGTTTTGCCTGATCGTGAGAATAAATTTTACCAATCCGTTTAGTCGGGTTTTGAAATGCCGGATCGTTTTCAGCAACGACCACAGCAGTAACTAAAGTAACTATCTCTTTATCAATATTATGTTTGATCAGAACATTTCGCATCATGCGCTCGATCATATAGCCGATACCGCCCTGGCTATCGGCGACACAGATATCAATAGGCATCTGGGGAATTTTGTAGGTTTGTTCACCGGCGTCATTACGCATGAGAATATTTCCAACCTGAGGCCCGTTCCCGTGCGTAATAACGAGATCATATCCCTGTTTAATCAGAAAAACGAGGTTTTCAAGGGTATCGGTTGTATTCTGTTCCTGTTCCTCAATAGTTCCAGCTTGATTTTCCCGTAATAATGCGTTTCCCCCTAAAGCAACCACCGCTAGCTTATTCATAATCTGCGCTAAAATTAGAGTTCGAAATTAATCATATTTTCCAAGGTATTCACCCGAAAATGGCCTGATCAACCGTTGCTTCAGCTAACTCAGGTATTAATACGGATCGGGTTATTCTCATAATTTTTCTATTTTTGTCGAGGCAGGTCACCTAGTATTCACGCACCACAGGAGGGAATCTTTTATACATGGTTTCATCAGCAATCACCAGGAAAAAGAAAAAACAGGCAGTCGAAAAGAAAAGGAAGCCTATTCACGGGAGTATCAAGTTGGTTCTCGGGCTATTTTTCCTTTTCATGGCTCTATTCGCCGGGATATCCTTTATTTCCTACCTTTTCAGTTGGAAAGCCGATCAAAGTTTTCTCGATACAGAACTTACAACCAACCTCGTTAATCCGGATATTCGGGTTGATAACCTGGCCGGGAAAGCGGGTGCCGTGATCAGTAACCTCTTTATCTATAAATGGTTCGGCATTTCCTCGTTGATTCTGGTGGCCTTATTTATGTTATACGGGATCGCACTGCTGGGTTCACGGGTTTTACCACTGGGCCGGACAACCAAATACGGTCTGATTGCGATGATATGGATCTCAGTAATGCTTGGTTATGCCCTTCCACAGGAAGCCTTTCAGTTCGGTGGCGGTCATGGTACATCAATAGCAGAATGGCTAACGGCACTCATGGGTTCGGCCGGAACACTGGTCGTCATTGTGGTTACCGGACTGGCATTCCTTGTTTTATTATTCAGATTGACTCCTGATCATTTAAAGCGTGCAGAAGTAACCAGATTTGTAGTATCTGTTCCTGAAGCAGATGCAATGGCAGTCGATCTCGACCTGGTGCATGTTGATTTTGACCCCGACCGGGCCACTTCGGATCCGCAAATGACGGTTACGGATGCCGGGGAAGCAACGGAGGATAAACTGGATTTGCGTGCACCGATGGGTGACTATGATCCTACATTGGAACTATCCGGTTATCAGTTCCCGGGTTTCGATCTACTCCGTGATCATTCCATCGGGCACCCAAAGGTTTCGGATGAGGAGTTAATAAGCAATAAGAACAAAATCGTTGAAACCCTGGCTAATTATAAGATCAAGATCGAAAAGATCAAAGCAACCATTGGTCCGACGATAACCTTATATGAAATCATACCTGCACCCGGGGTTCGGATTTCCAAAATAAAAAACCTGGAAGATGATATTGCGCTGAGCCTTTCTGCTCTAGGGATCCGGATCATTGCGCCGATTCCCGGAAGGGGTACTATTGGGATTGAAGTCCCCAACCGGAAACCGGAAACCGTATCCATGCAAACGGTTCTGGCTTCCAGGAAATTTCTGGATAACGACTTTGATCTCCCTGTTGCACTGGGGAAAACCATAAGCAATGAAACTTTCGTATTCGACCTCGCCAAGATGCCACACCTGCTTGTGGCAGGGGCAACCGGACAGGGAAAATCAGTGGGGATCAATGCCATTATTACTTCATTGCTATATCGGAAACATCCGTCACAGCTGAAATTTGTGATGATCGACCCCAAAAAGGTTGAACTCACCCTCTACTCAAAACTCGAAAAACACTACCTGGCTAAACTTCCGGATTTTGATGAACCGATCATTACCGATACTCAGCATGTTATTCTTGTATTGCAATCACTTAGTGCTGAGATGGATAAAAGATACAATCTACTGAAGAAAGCTGAGGTCAGGAACATTAAAGAATACAACGATAAATTCATCAAGCGGCGCTTGAATCCCGAAAAAGGGCACATGTTCATGCCGTATATCGTGCTGGTAATCGATGAGTTTGCCGACCTTATCATGACAGCCGGCAAGGAGATTGAGATTCCTCTCACACGTATTGCACAGCTGGCCAGGGCTGTTGGTATTCACATTATCATTGCCACCCAGCGGCCATCCACCAACATCATTACCGGTACAATCAAGGCAAATTTCCCGGCACGTATTGCTTTTCGGGTTCCTTCGATGATCGATTCACGAACCATTCTCGACAGTCCCGGAGCCAACCATCTGGTGGGCCGGGGAGACATGCTGGTATCCATGGGTGCCGAACTGATCAGGGTACAGTGTGCCTATATGGAAACCGATGAAGTTGAACACCTTACTACTTTTATCGGCAATCAAAAAGGATACCCGATGGCCTGGATGCTCCCGGAACCAAAAACCGACAGCCAGGATGAATCCGGAGAGGTCAGTATGGATAAGCTCGATGAACTCTTTGAAGAAGCGGCACGATTAATGGTAACCACACAGCAGGGATCCACTTCATCTATACAGCGAAAATTCTCTATAGGCTACAACCGTGCAGGACGCATCATGGACCAGTTGGAAGCTGCAGGAGTGGTCGGACCAGTGGATGGCAGTAAACCCCGGCAAGTTTATTACCACGATCTGTATACGCTGGAGAAGTTCCTAAATCAACGTTCTTAACTTGTTAGTAATGAATAAATTAATTATCATCCTATTCTCGATCATTATTCTACCGTTTACTTTACACGGACAAAATCAGGCAGATATAAAATCCCTGATGGAGCGTGTCTCAAAAAAATTACAATCCTATACCACGGTTAAGGCAGATTTCAGCTTTACGTTGTCGAATCCTGAAGAAAAGATCAATGATACCCATGAAGGATCTCTGTTCCTGAATGGATCAAAATACCGGTTGACCATTATGGGGATAATGGCTCTATGCGATGGTGAAACTTTATGGACGGTTAATGAAGAGCTGAAGGAGGCGAATATTATTGATCCCGATGAGAACGAGATGTTTAATCCCAAGAGCATCTTCACCCTGTATGAAAATAATTTCAAATATGAACCGGTAGCGGTTGCCGGAGATAAAGTAACAGTTGACCTGTTCCCGGCGGATAAGGAAGAAACCTATTTAAAGATCAGGATGGACATTTTGAAATCAAAAGATCAGATTGACCGGGTCACGTATTATTCAAAAGATGGCAATCAATACATTATCAAGATAAAGTCTTTTTCATCCAACATTCCGGCTGACGACAGGATGTTTGTATTTGACGAAAAGCAATTCCCCGGAGTTAAAGTATTTGATATGAGATAGAATAATTTAATCCCAGAAACCATGGTACCTGCCCTGCTGATCCTGTTCTACCTTCTTGCTTCGGCCCTGATTGTTTTTTTCTGTAACCGGTTTAAATGGATGAATAACGTGGGGGCTATTCTTTGGGCTTATGGTATCGGTCTGGTTATCGGGAGCCTCCATCTCCTTCCCGAGGGATCACTTAAGGTTCAGTCATCCATTTCAGATATTGCTGTACCACTGGCCATTCCATTATTACTCTTCTCCCTGGATTTCAGAAAATGGGTTAAACTCGCACGAACAACCTTTCTTTCCATGCTTACTGCC
>JBBAAF010000153.1:0-8545 GCA_041658425.1 Bacteroidales bacterium
TTTTTCATCAAATCCATGATACCGATTTGATTGATCACATTCAGAGAATTGGGATTTCATTTTATAAGAAAACTATAGCGCCTCAGTAAATCGCCTGGATTACATCATGCTTGTCCGCAATGATCGCGAAACTTTGCCCAGTTCGAGTATAAAATGCTGCAAATTGCCAATCAAAGCCGTTTCAATCTCCTTTTCACTTGCTGTAATTGGTTGCGGAATATTGAGAAATTCAAAAACGTATGGGTCCTTTATAAAATCGTGCAACTGATGTTTTTCGGCAACTGTTTTTTGTAAGATAGCATCGTTCTTACTTTGAGAGGACATTAGCCGTTGGTAGTAGAATGTATTAATTTGGCGTTCCAATATTCTCACACTCCATTGGTTTTCGGAAGCTTCTTTTAGATAGTAATTTCTTGCATTTTCGTTTTCAACCCTCATTATTAATCTATTATGGCTCCATGTCAATTTGCTACACAGTGCGTAGCAAATCTCGGGGTTGGGATAGGTAAGATAGAATTGCCTGAAATTACGAAGGTTGGCATAGGAAAAGCCTTTCCCAAATTCAGATGACAGTTCTGAGGAAAGAATTTGCAGTATTCTTTCGCCATAGGCAGCACGGGCTTCGCCCTGCTGTTCTTCTTCCACGATACGTTTGCCAATGTGCCAATAGGCGTCTACCATCGCAGAGTTAGCCGCAGAATATGCTTTGTTTCTGGCATGTGCCAGAATTTGTTTTATTTCATCTACAAATTCGGTTTTCAAATCATTCATTTTCCAATGGTTCAGGTTTTTCCGTTAACAAGGTAGATATAATTTTCCAGATTGACGTGCCTAAAATCGAAATGCATTCTTGTTGAACCTTTGTAAAGAGACGCAATTATGCGTCTCTACAGCCACGTCCTCACCTCAGCCCCACCAGTTCTTTCAGTTCCTTGTTGCTGAGCTCACCGAGCCACTTTTCGCCGGTATTTACCGTCATATCAGCCAGTTCCTTCTTATTGCGGATCATGTCGTTGATCTTTTCTTCTAAAGTTCCGGTGGTGAGAAGCCGGTAAACCATCACATTTTTAGTTTGACCAATCCGGTAGGCACGGTCGGTGGCCTGGTTTTCCACCGCCGGATTCCACCACAGATCATAATGGATCACGTTGGAAGCGCCGGTGAGATTTAATCCGGTTCCTCCGGCCTTGAGAGATAATATAAAGATCTTATTCAGAGTGTCTTCCTCGAAAGCTGTAACCATTTCATCACGCTTTGTGCGCGACAGGCTGCCGTGCAGAAACAATGGGTTTGTATTGTATCGTTTCGTGATCAGCTCAACGAGCAAGTCACCCATTTCCTTATATTGAGTAAAAACCAAAGTCTTTTCATTGGAATCCAATATATTATCGAGCAAACTGAATAATAAAACCGTCTTCCCCGAAAGATCAGGTTGGGTGGATCCGGACTTAACAAATTGGTGTGGATGATTGCATACCTGCTTGAGTGCGGTGAGCAATTTAAACACCATTCCGCTTCTGGCCATTCCGGTTAGCGTGTTGATCTCCTCCAATGAATTCTTCACAACCTCCTCATACAATGCGGCCTGGTTCTTGGTTAATGCACAATACTGATCGTTCTCGATCTTGTCGGGTAAATCCTGAATGATACTTTTATCGGTTTTTAATCTCCTTAAAATTAACGGAGACGTAATCCTTCGGAAGTAATCGATCCGATGCTGATCACGGTATAATTGTATCGGTATTGAATACTCCTCTTTAAACGATTTTTCACTACCCAGATAACCCCGGTTGAGGAAATCCATAATGCTCCAGTAATCAGTCAGACGGTTCTCTACAGGCGTTCCGGTCATCGCGATTTTCATACCGGCTCTTATCTTTTTAACTGCCCTGGTTTGATCGGTTCCCGGGTTCTTGATATTCTGGGCTTCATCAATGATCAGTACACTCCAGGCTTGTTCCTCAAATTGTTTCAGGTCGGATCTCAGAATACCGTACGAGGTAATCATGAGGTGGCAGTCAGGATGCCAATTTCTTTTTTGCCCGTGATACACATGAGTGGTTAAACCGGGCGCAAATTTGCCGACCTCCTTTTCCCAGTTGGTTAACAGTGAGGTTGGTACGATTGCCAATGCAGGCTTTTTATCGAGAACACCCTCATCGCGCAGTTTAAGCAGGAGGGTAATTACCTGGATGGTTTTCCCGAGCCCCATGTCATCCGCGATCAGGCTGCCGAGGGCAATCCGGGAATTCCGGTAGAGCCATTGAAATCCATTCTCCTGGTAAGGCCGCAACCGGGCATTTAATCCGGTCGGGAGCTCAATAGTATACGATTTTGTCAATTCCCTGATGGCCTCCCTAACTTCATCGGTCAGGCTGATACCCATCCCATCATACTCCTCAGCCAGAGCAATTTGCATCAAGCGAACGGGCTTGATGTTTGGATGATGGTTTTCAGGCCGGGCAAATGTTCCGCCATCAGAGTCAAATTTTTCAGCACGTCGTAATGGACTTCCTGATGGTTCGTATCTGCCAGAAAATTTTCCAGTGATACCGGTGGCAACAAACCATCACCCTTCTGTTCAACCGCCACATCCACTTCAAAGCTTTCCTTATCCTCCTTTACGAGAATCATCGGTATAAATGAACCTGAAATAATATGAAACTTATTGAGCCAGATATGGATACTGCCGGGAATCTCCTTCTCGTTTAACCCGTTGAAAGCAACCGGAACAGAACCGAAAAACAGGTTTGCCAACTTTTCGTCAGCCGGATTTTGTAAAGCCAATCCCGGCTGATACAGATATTCATGAATATAACGGTTCAGGAACCATGAACAAACCAGGTTTAGCGAGTCCTCTCCTGATAGAAAACGAATCATCGGCTTTTTCCCCTTTTTGCCTGGTATTTCAAACCGAACAAAATCGGGCCGCATTTGTGAAAATAGCTTCGAAAAGATATCTCTTACCTGCTCATTCAGCAGGGCTGGTTCCCAACGAACAATAAACTGCTCATTGCCTGACTGATAGATCTTCGGCACAATTGCATGATGTAAAGCAAGACTGAGGCTGAACTGATAGATTTTCCTCAGGAAACTAAGGTCAGGACAGATCAGATCAAGGTGCCGGTCAGATATGCGGCTGATCACGGGGAAGATATCTTTAAATGGTATGACTTTGGTGATGCTTTGGCCCGGATAGCTTCGTGTCAGAAGGAACTGAACAAACATTTTCTCATCAACAACCAGTTGTACCGACTTTACCAGTAGATAAGGGTCTGAAAAACCGGCATCTTCAATCACCGTTGCTTCTTCAATGGAATGCTTAACTGCTAAACCCAGATCCTTCCAGGCCTTGACAATGACCGGTTTAAAATCAGCCTTGCTGAACAAAGGGGCAGGATTCAGTAAAGCCTTTAGCGACTTCAGAAGATCCTCCATCCTTGTAAAATCGATCTCTTCAGAAGGTTCTCCTATGGGGTTTAACCGGGTATCAGGTGGTGTATCGAGGAGTAGATTATTGATAAGTGGCACTGTATCACGTGCGGTGGCCGGCAAAACGACCTGGCGCGATTCGAGTGCCTTTGGAATATCCAGTCCGTGCAACTCAAATAGCGTAAAAGGATTGCGATCAATCTCCAATGACATCGTATAGATTACGGCGGCAATATGTTTGCAGGGAACGGCCCAATCCGGGCAGGAGCATTCCATCTCAAGGTCACGCCAGGTCGTTGGAAAGAGCGGAAGTTTAAGACGGTTTATCACATCAATTATAGAGGAAGGCAGATCACGTTTCAATAGCATAGAAACCAGGTAGGGATCCTTCACAAGCTCATCGAGAAAGCGTTCCTTCTGCAAATCAGTAAATTCAGGAACGCCAAGAGTTACTCTGTATGGAGACCTTCGTGAACCCTGTACCCTTGAATAGGTAACATTACCGGAGGTAGCGAGCATCAGAACAGCTCCTTTATTTGCGTACGCCCGGCCTCGTGGCAGCCGGTTATCATAGTCGATATGTGTCAGGGATTTAAGCCATTCCTGTCCCCACCAGGTTTTTCCAAATTGTGTTGCCATAACTATTTTTTGCTGCTGCTAAAGATATCAGAAGAAAAATACCTGGAAAAGGTAATTTTGAAATAATAATCTCATGGAAAATGACCCTGCCAAAAACCTCTAACCCCTAACCTCTAACCCCTAACCTCTAACCATCTGCTATGACCCACCAGGAACGCTTTCTTACAGCCTTAAGGCGTGAAATCCCCGATCGTGTCCCCATGTTCGATTTTCTGTTTCAGCAGCCTCTGTATGAGCATCTCATCGGCCGCAGGCCTGAGAGCTATAATGGTAAAGATGCGGTGCAATGCGCGATGGCATTGAATCACGATGCAGTTTGGGTACCCTTTGGCGGATTTACCGGCCTTCAGCCTAAATATCTGTCGGCCAATGTGTATCAGGATGAATGGGGTACAACTTATCAGAAAAATGATTCATCCTGGCCCATCGATGCTCCCATCGATTATCCCATTAAAAGCCGGGAGGATCTGAAGAAATACACTCCCCCTGACCCCACCCTGCCCGGTCGCGATGCCGAAATAAAAGCAGCCATCGCTTTCAATAAAGATAAGCTCGCCATCCTCGGCGGGGTAAGCGGTCCGCTCTGCACCGCCTGGTTATTAATGGGCTTTGAGCGGATCTGCTATGCAATCTATGAAGAACCCGATCTGATCACTGATGTTCTTAAACTCTCCAACGAGTATTTTAAAGAAGCCGCCCGCCGGTCGGTTGAGGCCGGATGTGTTGGCATGTGGATCAGCGAAGATCTGGGCGACAGTAACAGCTGCTTTTTCGCGCCGGATCATTTCCGCGAAATCTTCCTCCCTTATATTGTCGATCTGGCTGAATATATTGATAGCCTGAATGTTCCCGTTTTGCTGCATTCATGCGGAAACATCAATTCTTATCTCGATGATCTGGCTCAGACAAAAATCTGCTCGTTACATCCCCTGCAACGCACGGCGCACATGGATTTGCGCACGATCAAAGAAAAATATGGGCAGCGGTTTTGTATCATAGGCAATATCGATTCCACCCGGACTTTACCCTTCGGAACCCCTGCAGATGTTGCGGCCGAAGTTAAGGAAGCCATTGAAATCGCTGCTCCCGGAGGAGGTTACATCCTCGCTTCGGATCATTCATTGCATGATGGGATCCCCATTGAAAACATTTTAACGATGTTCGGCATTCCCCTCGATAGCGTTCTCTGAATTTCCCTCGATAGCGTTGTCATCCCGGCGAAGGCCGGGACCCCTTGACGCTACACTGAGTACTACAAAGTTTTACTACTTTTGATTGAGTTATTCGACTGATTATGATTCTGTCAAAAAACCTGTTTTGGGATACTGATTACAACTCAATTAATTGGGATGAAAATGCCAGGTTCGTAATTGAGAGGGTTGTTATGTATGGTACAGTGGAGGATTGGAATACGATCCTTAAGTATTATGGCCGTGACAAAATTTATAAGGAGATGTTGCAGGCCAAAGAATTAGATCCGAAATCACTGAGTTTCCTGAGTTGTATCTTTGACACCCCACCTGAAAAGTTCAGATGCTTCACACAAATACAATCCTCCCGGGCACACTGGACCTTTTGAACAGTGTGATGACCAATCCTGAATTCGATCCTTTCACTCTTGTTGGTGGAACGGCATTAGCATTGCAACTTGGGCACCGGATATCGGTTGATTTAGACTTTTTCGGACAGCGGGAGGTCGGCAGCGATGAGTTTTATGAGTTGACTCGTTCCTTAGGTAAGATACGTCTTATGTCCAGGAGCGGTAATATCCTGGTTATGGACATCAACGGAGTAAAGGTTGATTTTATAAACTACCGATATCTGTTTCTCAAGGATCCTTTAATATACGGAAAAATCAGATTGGCAAGTCTGGAAGATATAGGAGCGATGAAACTTGCTGCAATTACGGGTCGGGGGCGAAAACGAGACTTCTTTGATCTTTACTTTCTGCTAAAACACTTTCCGTTAAGCTCACTATTAGTTTATTACCGTGATAAATATCCGGATGGATCCGATTTTCTTGTCATGCGGAGTTTAACCTATTTTGCTGATGCAGAGCAGGATGAAAATCCCACAATGGTAATTCCGACTGAATGGGATGGGGTTAAGAGCATAATTCTTAAGGAGGTTAAGAAGCTGAACAGCTGATTATTACCAGGCCTCCTTTGTAACCCCGGCGTAGGCCGGGGCCTCGTCACGCCGCACTGTGATGACCCACTTTGGTTTATTCTCGCAGTTACCGATTATATCAAGGAAAATGGAAAGCAACCAATATGACCTTAAAATCGGATGTAAAATATATTCTGGATGGCTGGGTTTATATTAAGGATGGTGCTACCCTGACGATTGAACCAGGTACGGTTATTAAAGGGAAAACCGGTACCAAGGCTTCCCTGATTATTGAGCGAGGTGGCAAGATCATGGCAGAAGGAACCGCTCAGAAGCCGAAATTGAAGGCGGTGTCGGCACCAAATATGGCGGAACCAATCCTAATGACAACTCAGGCGTTTTGAAATATGTCAGGATTGAATATGCAGGATATGCCTTTGCTCCGGATAAGGAAATCAACGGCCTCACTTTTGGGGGAGTAGGAAATGGAACAGCAATTGATTATATACAGGTATCCTTCGCGAATGATGATTCATACGAATGGTTCGGCGGTACGGTCAACTGTAAGCACCTTGTCGCTTTCTCGGGCCTGGATGATGAATTCGATACCGATTATGGCTTCAGTGGTTCAGTCCAATATATTGTTGGCCTGCGGGATCCCAATATTGCAGACGTTTCCAAATCCAACGGGTTTGAATCCGATAACGATGCTACCGGCTCAACCAATACCCCAACCACAAATCCCAAATTTGCCAATGCTAGTTTGTTTGGACCAAAAGCTAATGCCGCAAAGGCAAACCGCACATTTGCAACTACTGCGGAACTTAACGTGAATAACCCGTTCCTCCTGACTGCACCGAATTTCTTGCCAAAAACCGGTTCACCTCTTCTGACAGGTGCTGTTACCGTTCCCACCGGACTAGAAGCAGCCAATTATATTGGAGCATTCGGAACTACCGACTGGACCAGCGGTTGGGCAAACTGGACTCCTCAAACTATTGTGTATTAAAGATATCCGCGCTTAAGAACAAGGTTTTAAGGTTTTACCTGCGGAGTTAATCCAATGTCGATGTGCCATCCGGAAGCCCTTCCGGATGGCACTTTTTTTTCTATTTCTTCCAGTCTTATAGTCTTATAGTCTTATAGTCTGTAAAACTCTATGTAACTTTATCCTCGATAAACCTGAATTAAACAAACTCAATTATGGCAATCAAACACAAAACCTCGTCACTGCTGGCATCCCTGGTTGCGATTCTCCTTATCGCTTCCTGCACCGGAAACAAAAATAAAACTGTGCGCCTTTCTTCCCTCGACCTAACCGGAACGAAGCAGGGCTGGGGAACTGCTCAGATCGACAAATCCGTAACTGGCAAAGAGTTATCAATTGCCGGTAAAAAATACGATTTTGGCGTTGGAACCCATGCCACCAGTATCATACGGCTCCAGATCAAACGGAAACCGGTTCGTTTTCAGGCAGAGGCAGGTGTCGATGATCAGGCGCTGAACACTCAGGGGTCGATCGTTTTCAAAATTACCGGCGATGGAAAAACTTTATGGGAGTCGCCTTTAATGAAGGCAGGTGCGGCTGCCGTACCTGTCAATCTGGAGATCAATAAGGTAAAAGAACTTGTTCTGATGGTTACCGATGCCGGCGACGGGATGGATTATGACCATGCCGATTGGGCGCTGGCTCAGTTTACCGGAAATGTAAAAGGTATTACCGCCTGGAAGCCTCCGGTGGAACGGGCGATCATCCTGACACCTAAACCGGGTCCGAAACCCCGGATCAACGGAACGAAAATATTCGGCGTGAGGCCAGGCTGTCCATTTCTTTTTAAAATCCCTGCTACCGGGAACAAACCCATGAAATATGAGGTTTTGAACCTGCCGGCCGGCCTTAAGGTGGATCCGGCCACCGGTGTCATCTCCGGTTCTATCGGTCAACCAGGTGAATTTGTAACCACTTTCAGGGTCTCCAATGATCTGGGAACCACGGACAGGACCTTTAAAATTGTTTGCGGAAATACGCTCGGACTGACACCTCAGATGGGCTGGAATAGCTGGTACGTATGGGAAAACCACGTTACCGACAAAATCATGCGCGCCGCAGCCGATGCCATGGTAACCACAGGGATGATCGATCATGGTTATATGTATGTCAACATCGACGATTGCTGGTCAGTGAAACCAGGTTCCAAAGATTCCGAACTCAATGGCCAACCCAGGAATTCAGCGGGGAATATCAATGTCAATAAACGATTCCCGGACATGAAAGCCATGACGGATTTTATCCATTCCAAAGGCCTGAAAGCCGGTACATACACTTCCCCCGGACCTTTCACCTGTGCCGGTCATGTGAGTGCCT
>JBBAAF010000154.1:0-8478 GCA_041658425.1 Bacteroidales bacterium
GCTTGAAATTATATTCCGACGGGAAGGCCAGATCTATCAGAATCCGGTAGTCGTAATCCTTTGCAGCGGTAAACCGGAGAAAGCCGCAACGCGTAGTGGCGGTCATTTCGGCCTTCATATAGGCATGATCATCAATCCACCCATGGTCCAGGCATGAAGATGGCTGAAGCCAGTGACGTTGCCGATCGAATATTCATAACCTCCCATCCAACCACCTGACTGGTTATCCGGTCCAAGCTGAACCATCCCGAAGGGTACACAAGCGTATGGCCCAAGCATCCAGCGGGAATTTGAGGTTCCGATCAATGGGTCTGCATATTCTGAAAGGTCCTTTTGAGCGAAAAGGATTATTTGCCCAGGCAATAACAAGGCGAGCAGTAGTAACCGGTACTTTCTCATGTTTTGCTGGTATTATACGGACCAAAGATAATAGCATAAGGGGTAATTTGTTTATCAGATCCTGGTAATACTGCAATCATGCCGATTCGTTTTACCATATTGTACCTGATTTGGGTGTTCCATCCATTCAGGTAACTAACAAAATAGAAAAAGCCCTGTAAATCAGGGCTTTTTCTGAAGATAA
Source organism: Bacteroidales bacterium (assembly GCA_041658425.1). GTDB lineage: Bacteria > Bacteroidota > Bacteroidia > Bacteroidales > UBA12481 > UBA12481. The sequence continues at coordinate 584 of JBBAAF010000154.1, forward strand.
AGAAACTACCTATTTCTTTTTCTCTTCAGCTTTCTTACCTTCACATTTTAGACCGCAAGCTTCTTTGCAGGCAGAAGTGCAAGCACCTGTGCATTCCCCGGTACCACTGCAGCATGATGTTGTAGAAACTCCGCAACATGAATTTGTTTTAACTCCACAACAAGAGCCTACAGAACCTTTGCAACAAAAAGCCTTGGAACCTTCACAGCAGGACTTTTTTGCAGTAGCCTTGCTGGCTTTCATTTTTTTGTCTTTATCTACAGCAACGATCTTTGCAGCTACATCCTTAGGCATGGTTAAAGCCGGAGCCGCATAAACGCCAACAAAGACCAATAACGAGAAGATCACTAAAATTTTTTTCATTTTTTTCACTTTTACAATTCTTTCTTCGAAGATACAGCTCTTTTGCTTTGTTAATTGTTAAACAAAAGTTAAAGATGATGTAATTAAAGTACCTGACAGAAACCAAAATCTGCCTGCCCGGGGACTTTAGCTGTAAACCCTGATATCATTAACTTTTTTTTTAATCGATCCTTTGAAATGTAATTATGTTTCGTATTTTTGCGAAATAAGAAATGAAAATAATGAACACAAAATTTATAACGAATGACCATGAACAGCTTGCACGCTTTGCTAAAGCACTGGGGCATCCTGTGAGAGCTTATATTATGGAGTTATTGTCGACCCAGACCTGCTGCTTTAGCGGGGATCTGGCAGAGGATCTTCCTATAGCCCGGTCAACGCTCTCTCAACACCTTAAGGAATTGAAAGCTGCCGGTCTGATCCAGGGAACCATCGAGTACCCAAAGATCCGGTATTGCATCAATCGTGAGAACTGGGAGCGGGCTAAGACACTCTTTGGACACCTCCTGCAATCAATTGATTTGACTAATAACCAATGTAAATGACACGTAGAGACGGATAATTATCCGTCTCTACACGACAAGCAACAAACTATGGAAATAAAGGTATTAGGAACTGGCTGTGCAAAATGCAAAAGTCTGGAAAAAGTAACCCGCGAAGTTGTGGATGAGATGAAGATCGATGCAAATGTTACCAAGGTAGAGGATATCATGGAAATCATGTCCTTTGGTGTAATGACCACTCCGGCATTGGTTGTTGACGGTAAGGTAGTGGTTAAGGGCCGTGTGCCTAACACTAATGAAATCAAACAATTGCTAACCAAATAAATCAATTAACGATGAAAAAGCTTGGTTTACTTATGCTGGCAAGCTTTCTTCTGACAGGAGCCTTGTTTACCGAACCTGCAGCCGCAGGTAAAAACGAACCTGCCCAACAGGTTAAAAAAGCGACTCCAACCGAGGTGTACTATTTTCACTTTACACGCAGATGCGCAACTTGCCAGACCGTTGAAAAGGTTGCCGAACAGGCAGTAAATGAATTTTTTCCTGAAGCCATGAAACGGGGTGATGTCACTTTTAAATCGGTGAATATTGAAGAAAAGGAAAATGAGGATTTAGTGAAAAGACTGAAGGTTGAAGGACAAGCCTTGTTAATAGTAAATGGTAAGGACCAGATCAATATTACCGACAAGGGATTCATGTATGCTGTGAATGAACCTGACAAGCTCAAGGCAGAAATCAAAGCCAACGTCGAGAAGTTTGTAAAGTAAGGTATGAACTGGCTACAGGGATTATTAGAAAACTCGCAGTGGCCGATACTTACGGCTTTTCTGCTGGGACTCATGACTGCCATCAGCCCTTGTCCGTTAGCAACGAACATTAGCGCTATTGCCTTTATCGGTAAAAACATTACTGACAAAAAGACCGTATTACTCAAAGGAGTGATTTATACCCTGGGGCGCGCCTTTACCTATACATTGATCGGACTGTTGTTTTATTTCGGCCTTGGAGAAGTGGGATTATCGGGTTTCTTTCAGCGGTGGGGAGAAAAGATATTAGGTCCGGTTCTGATCATTATCGGATTATTCATGCTGGGTGTAATTAAGTTGAAAATTCCCGGCCTGGGCAAACTGACCGAACGCATGGAGAATCAGGCTGGCAAAGGGTATTGGGGAGTTTTCCTATTGGGGGTGGTTTTTGCACTTGCTTTCTGTCCCTATAGTGGCGTACTCTATTTCGTCATGCTGATTCCGATGACGATAGCCTCAGCCCATGGGCTCTACCTTCCATTGATATTCGCCATAGCTACCGGATTACCGGTTATTCTCTTTGCCTGGATGATCGCCTATGCAGTCGGCGGTGTTGGATCTATCTATAACAAAATCAAGGTTTTCGAACTTTGGTTCCGGCGCGTGGTGGCGGTCCTGTTTATCGGAGTAGGTATTTACTACATTATTGCAACGATGATTATTTAGAAAGGGTATCAGTTGGGAGTTATCGGTTGTCGGTTACAGGGTATCAGGTTGTGGTTTGAGGTACCCACCCCAACCCCTCCCTGTTTCAGGGAGGGGTTGGGGTGGGTACCTTCCGTGGTGCCAGGTTTGGAATTAGTTTTTTGAACTTTGGAGCTTATTTGTTTTTTGTTTTTTGGAATTTATCTAATTTATTATGAAAAGTACTGATTCAAATGACTTGAAAAGTCTCGTTAAAGACAGGTACGGTAAGATTGCCGCATCTGAAAGTGTTGGTTGTGGTTGCGGTTGCAGCGGTGATCCCGTTCCGGGTTTCTCAGTTTTCAAAGATGAGTACGATGGAATCGAAGGATATGTGCCGGAAGCTGATCTGAACCTTGGCTGCGGGTTACCTACTGAATATGCCGGCATAAAAGCCGGCGATACTGTAATTGACCTTGGCTCAGGCGCCGGAAACGACTGTTTTGTCGCCAGGCAGTTGGTCGGTCCGGAGGGTGAGGTGATCGGTATAGATATGACTCCGGAAATGATTCAGCGGGCTAAAGACAATGTTGAAAAACTTGGATTTACGAATGTGAAATTCCGCCTCGGCGAGATCGAAAACTTGCCTGTTACTGCCAATAAGGCTGATGTGATTATCAGTAATTGCGTGATCAACCTCGTTCCTGATAAAAACGCGGCTTTTCGTGAGATCCTGCGCGTTCTGAAACCGGGTGGACACTTCTGCATCAGCGATGTGGTTACCGAAGGGGAAATTCCACCCGAATTGCTTGAGCAGGCCGAACTCTACGCAGGCTGCGTGGCAGGTGCGATGCCGGTTGAAAAATACCTGGATATTATCTCAAAAAGTGGTTTTGAGAATATCGATATTAAAAAGAAGAAGCGGATTGACCTGCCGGAAGCTCTTTTGCATGAATTTCTGACTGACGGCCAGATTGATATTTTTAAAAACAGCGGGGTCGGGCTCTTCAGCATAACCGTAACCGGAGAGAAGCCCTCCTGTTTGTGCGGATGTAAATAATTTAAGCGATGAGCTTTTCAGTTGGCAGCCAGTTACAATATACTCCACGCGAGGCTTTTAATCGTTGTCAGGAGGGGTCGGTAATTCTGGATATCCGTCCGGAGATGCTTTGTGCCTATAAAGCCTTTGACGTGCAGCAGGTGCTCTATTGCCCCTGGCAGGAAATCGGCCAGTATCTCGACCGGCTGCCTGTTGAACAGGAAATCATTGTTGCCGATTCGTCCGGGATTCAAAGCCGTGAGATCATTCAAACGCTGATCAGAGCCGGATTTATAAAGGTAGCAGGACTTGGCGGTGGCATGGTCGAATGGGAACGCGACGGACTGCCCCTCATACTCGACAACAAAGCCCGCCTCTCAGGATCCTGCATATGTCAACTGAAATTCCGTAATAGCAAATCAACACATTAGCACTTCTTCGAATCAGCACATCAGCACATCAAATAATCAGCATATCATGAAAGTCTTAGTCCTATGCACCGGCAACTCTTGCCGCAGCCAGATGGCCCAGGGATTCTTAAAATCTTTTCATCCCGATTGGAAAGTATTGTCCGCGGGTACCAAACCGGCAGAAAGGGTTAATCCGTATGCTATCAAAGTGATGGCTGAGAAGGGAATCGATATTACCGGGGAACACCCGAAACTGGTGGATCAGTTTATTCACGATGAGTTTGACTATGTTGTGACTGTTTGCGATGGTGCTCGGGAGATCTGCCCGGTTTTTACCGGCCAAGTTAAACACCGGGTACATATCGGCTTCGATGATCCGGCTGATGCAGTTGGTTCCGACGAAGAGATTCTACCGGTTTACCGGCGGGTGAGGGACGAGATAGAGGCAGGTTTCCGCACTTTCCCCAGACTGAAGTCTGGGGTTAATGAAGAGACAATGTTAGACCATGAGTGCTAACAACCTCATCACTAACTCCGGACTTCAGTCCGGAGGATACCGCAGGAAGGCACTGGTTCTTCTGGCTGTACTGCTGGTCTGGATTTTGGTTTACACAAATCTGAAGCCGGTAACCGATTGGCTGGTCGACCGTGTATTCGGTCTGGAATCCGGTAAACACATGACCGAGGCCCTGTGGTTTTTTATTTTCGAGGTGCCTAAGGTATTGTTACTCCTGGTACTCATCATCTTTTTTGTTGGGATCATACGTACATTTTTTACACCGGAACGCACCCGTAAAGCATTGGAAGGGAAATCACTTTTTGCGGGCAATGTTTTGGCAGCCATGCTGGGAATTGTTACCCCGTTTTGCTCCTGCTCAGCCATCCCTCTCTTTCTGGGATTTATGGAGGCCGGGGTACCGTTGGGTGTAACATTCTCCTTTCTGATCGCAGCCCCGATGATCAACGAGGTGGCTGTTATTTTGCTGTTTGGCATGTTCGGCTGGAAGGTGGCCCTTATCTATGTGCTGACGGGTTTAATATTAGCCATACTGGCGGGATGGATTATAGGCAAATTGAAGTTGGAGAAATGGGTGGAGAGCTGGGTCTATTCGGTGAAATCCGGGCAACCGGGTGCCGTTGAAGAAAGGCCCGACCTGTGGCAGCGTGTCCGGTTCGGACTGGAGGCCGTCAAAGAGATCGTAGGAAAGGTCTGGATTTATATTGTAATTGGTATTGCGGTGGGAGCTGCAGCCCATGGATTTGTCCCGGAAAAATTCATGACTGAATTAATGGGAGAATCCACCTGGTATTCTGTTCCGCTTTCCATTCTGATCGGTGTTCCACTCTATTCAAATGCTGCCGGGATTATCCCGATTGTGAGCGTCCTGATCGAAAAAGGAGTTCCTCTGGGTACTGCCCTGGCTTTTATGATGTCAGTCATCGGACTATCATTACCGGAGATGATTATCCTTCGTAAAGTATTGAAATTAAAGCTGATATTTGTCTTTGTGGGCATCGTTACCCTCGGAATTATCATTGTGGGTTATCTATTTAACATGATATATTAATTTCATAATTTAACTATAATCATCAAATCAGCAAATCAGCACATCATCACATCAACAAATCAGCAAATCATCGCATCATGAAAAAGCTCTCGTTCCTCGACCGTTACCTCACCCTCTGGATCTTCCTGGCGATGCTCGCTGGAGTTCTCTGGGGATATTTTTCGCCTTCCGTGGCCGGTTTCTGGAATTCGATGAGTTCCGGAACAACAAATATCCCAATTGCCATCGGATTGATTATCATGATGTATCCGCCTCTGGCCAAGGTGAAATATGAAGAACTTGGACGAGTATTCAAAGATTGGAGAATTCTCCTTCTGTCGCTGATCCAGAACTGGATTGTCGGTCCGATCCTGATGTTTTTCCTGGCCATTTTACTATTGCCCGATATGCCGCATTATATGACGGGGCTGATCCTTATTGGATTAGCCCGATGTATTGCGATGGTGATTGTCTGGAATGACCTGGCGAAGGGCGATACCGAATATGCAGCCGGACTGGTGGCTTTCAACAGTATTTTCCAGGTCCTGTTTTTTTCGGTTTATGCTTATGTTTTTATCACAATCCTGCCCGGCTGGTTCGGCCGTGAAACCACTGAAGTACATATTACGATGGGACAGATTGCCCGGAGTGTCTTTATTTACCTGGGAATCCCGTTCATTGCCGGAATGATCACCCGATTTGCTTTAATACGGATAAAGGATAAAACCTGGTATCAGGATAAATTCATTCCAAAGATCAGTCCGCTTACTCTTATCGCTCTTCTCTTTACTATTCTCGTTATGTTCTCACTTAAAGGGGATTATATTATCAGGTTGCCATTAGATGTGGTCCGGATTGCGATCCCGCTGGTGATCTATTTTCTGGTGATGTTTGTGATATCCTTTTTCATGGCAAAATGGACTGGTGCAAGTTATGCAAAAACAGCAACTATTTCATTTACAGCGGCAAGCAATAATTTTGAATTGGCCATTGCCGTGGCCATTTCGGTATTCGGAATAAATTCCGGAGAAGCTTTTGCAGCGGTTATCGGTCCGCTGGTTGAGGTCCCGGTTCTGATCAGCCTGGTGAATGTGGCCCTCAGGTGGCAAAAGCGGTTTTAGGGACGACGAACACTTTTTAAGCACAAACCCGGATCGCTGGACAATAGATAGGATTAGAGTTTATTCTGACAGGAGTATTTGAACTTCTTCTTTTAGGACCGGTAGATGCTTTATGATTATGCTCCAAATTTGCTCGGGTTCTATTTCACCATATCCATGAATTATCTTGTTCCTCGCATCCACCATTCTGCGAGCATTAGAAATCTCTATTTCCGGGTTGAGTTTCAACATTTGGTTGACAGCTTCACCAATTATTTCCAGGTTTCTTTCTATAGCATCCTGGAGCATAGGATCCCGGGCGTATCGATCAAAAACCTTTGGAGTGCCAATGTAGGATTCTATGTTCCCGATGCAAGTTAGAATATCGAACAAATATTTTTTATCAATATTATTCATAAATAATCTGTCTGGTCTGGTTCAGTTCAGCAATGAAATACGGATTCTTTAACGAGCCCTCGGTGACAAGGTCTATGTCCCTGTTAAACAACTCTCTTAAAGAATCATGAAGGGACCACCAGAGTTCTCCCTTCTCCAGCGGTTCCAATCCTGGTTTAAATGAAATAATAAAATCTATATCGCTTTCAGAATTAAAGCGATCTGTAATGGCAGAACCAAAAATAAAAGCCTTTTCGATCTGATGCGATTGAAAAAGAGGTATCAGTTTATTTATATTCTCAGTGATTAACCTGTTCATTCGATAAAGATATAAAATCTTTTACTTAAGATGCTTTCCAGATTAAAGACTCAACAAACATTCAGAAACCAAATAACCAGTCCCAGACCGGCACTCCGCTCGATCGGTTCGTTCAGTTGCGAAATCCCCGTCAGGAACCGGACGACGACCATGATGGAAAAATCAATGAAGATGGGCCGGATGATCTCGATGGGGATGGCAAGCGCGGGGAGGATTCTGAACAGGGATTTCGCAATGTGCCTAAACCCGGAATCGGCAAAGAGACTGAGTTTTGGCTAAAGGGCAATGATACCCAAACTTTTCGCTATCTGATCAAAAAAGGTGGTGGCAAAGGCTGGATCGAGGCAGAGATCATCTCGGAAAGGGGAGGGAAGGACAAGAAAAGGTTGACGATTGAGGGCTGATCGAACTGATTTAAAGATCTTCTTCCTCGGGGCCGATTTCTTCGTCATCCTCTTCATCGAAAGGGAGTTCATCCTCGTCTTCCAGATCGAAGTCGTCATCATCTAGTTCATCGAGCGAGATTTCATCGATCTCTTCCTCTTCGAAATCGTAATCATCTTCATCCTCTTCATCGGCAAATTCATCGTCCAGATCATCTGTCTGATCATCAGCGTCGGTAGCAAAGAATGTCTCCTCGTCATCAAAGATTTTCATGGCCTTAAGATTTTATCCAAAAGTAAAAAAATGTCCGAATTACAAAACTTTAAAAAAAAATTGTTTTTTTCTGTACCCTTCTTTTAACATTTTACTTCCAAAATGGGCAAACATTTCCGGATAAGTAGCCT
>JBBAAF010000155.1:0-8322 GCA_041658425.1 Bacteroidales bacterium
AGTACCCGCGTGAGACCATCTGGTGTCATGATCCATTCCTCTCCAACGAGGTCACCTGACCAGGTATCTTCTGAATTCTGAACGGCATACAACAAATATTTCAGGCTCTTGTCAAGATAAACAATTGTACCAGCCGGCAGGTTGATAGTTACCTCCACTTCCTGAGCATGGAACCGGTTGCGCTGCGACAGTCGATAAACCGGATCGAGCACCAGAACAGAATCCTGAAGGGTGCAAGAATAGTTGATCTGCTCAGCGTATTCTTTTGCATCATGGTAATTGATACCGCGGGCCGTTTTCCTGATCCGGATACCCGTTGCCGAATCCTGGCAATACTCAATTCTCACGGTAGGCTGGATCAGCAGGTTAACCGAATCATTCTGGCGGTCGAGCCAGAACCGGCTATGATAATCGAACTCGGTCCTATTTTCGCTTCTGTCGATGGGGTATGGTAACGATTTTATTATCAGTTTTTTACTTTGAGGTATTGATAATTCTTTTTCAACGGTCGTCCTGCCTTCTGACGAGTATTGGACCCCTTCGTTAATAGCGAGAACAATCAAAACGATCAGGGTGATAACCCAAATACCGGAAAGACCGATGGCACCAACCCTGTCATAGGCTTTGAACCGGAAAATGACCTTAACCACTCCGTAAATCAGTCCAATCAAAGGGATGGCAACCAGAAGAATTAGACCGATCACGGCAATTGTTGCAGCGGTTGGCGAAACAAAGAACCCGATAGCCTCACCCAATCCAATGTTATTCAGGTCCCAGTCGGAATTGATAAACCATGCTTTCCCACTGACTGCCAGGCCGATCATGGATCCGAGGATGGCAATACCTGCGATGATGAATGAGAAGGCGATGATAAACCCGATAATCTTGAAGAAAACCAGTATCAGTTTTGCAAAAGCCCTCACCATCCTGCCGATAAGGGTTCCCTGGCTGCCTCGCCTCACTGGCTGCTGCTGATAATCAGGAGCTGCCGGGTCATAGGGATACTCCTGTCGAACCTGGCGCTCAATATTATAGACGTTGACCGGTTCCCCATACATTTCAAGCTTTTCGGCTGCTGTGCGGGCTTCGGGCACACCGACCCAAAAGACGAAATAGATCAGGATACCTGCTCCGTAAGCCAGTGTAAAGACTACAAACAAAATCCTGACAATAAGCGGATCAATTTTGAAATAAGCTGCCAATCCGGAGCAAACGCCTGCGATCCGTTGATTAGATGGATCACGGTACATCCGACGCCCGCGGCCGCTGTAAGGGGGTGCCAATGTTGGTCGGGCTTCCTCTTCCCCGGCATCTCCGATCTCTTCCGGTTCGCCCATGATTTCAATAACTTCCTTTGCATCCGCGAGATTGATCACCTCTTTACCCGGAACCAGCTTTTCCTGAAACAGTTCGGCCATGCGGGTCTCAATATCATTCAGAATTTCTGATTCTCCCGGAACCTGGCTGAAGCGTGACTGAAGCTGGTCGAGGTAATTCCTTAACAGATCATAGGCATCGTCATCGACATGAAGGACTAATCCGCCCAGGTTGATTTTTATTGACTTTTTCATTGTAGCGGGATTAGGCTTGTTGGTTAATCAGTGCGACGGCTTTCACCAGATCCTCCCATGAAGAATCCAGGTCCTTCAGAAAATCCCTGCCGGCATCGGTGAGCTTATAATATTTTCTTGGAGGACCCTGGGGTGACTCTTCCCATCGATAGCTCAGCAGGCCGGCATTTTTTTGGCGGGTCAGCAACGGGTACAGTGTTCCCTCCACCACAATCAGCCTGGCATCTTTCAGTTTACGAAGGATATCCGTTGCATAACAATCCTGTTGATTCATGATCGTAAGGATGCAATACTCCAGCACACCTTTTCGCATCTGGGCTTTTACGTTTTCTATTTTCTCGTTTTCCATGACATGATAATTATTTATCTCTTTTTAAAGAACCGAGGCCCGAAATATTCTTGTGAATCTCAGGTTCACCCCGGTAGCGGACCGAGCCAACACCTGAGATTGACACGTCGAGTTTGTCTTTGGCATATACCCTGGCACCGCCTGCACCCGACATATCGATTACCACATCGCGGGCCATCAGGTCAAGGGCATCAATATCGCCGGCGCCTGATAACCGAACACGCAATTCATCAACCTTTCCCCTGAAATCACACTCTGAAGCACCCGAGAGATCGATTTTCAGGCTTTTGGCTTCGATTTCAAAATCGAGCCGTGCAGCACCTGTTACTAAAATATTAAGCGATCCCAGTCGAAGCACTGAATCGGATACCATTTTAATCGCTCCTGATAATTCCATCTTTTCCAAATCCTTTATCCCGATATACAGGTTCTTGTCACGGGCCTGTAAAATATTGAGCCGGGTTTCAATCCGCAGGGTCGATCCCTCTTCACTTACCTTCACGATGTCATACAGGTTTTCGTCCATTTCCATCCGTAGCGAAGGTTTGTCGGATGGCTCAAGGAAGACATGGAAATTACCGGCAATAACCAGCCGGGTGAAATTTCCAATTTTTTGATCGCGGGTTTCCACCTTGCCATTTCCGACTATCCCCCCCTGGCAGCTGGCGAGTGTCACTAAAGCAAGTGACAACACCATCATCCAGCCTGATTTGCGTATTTTCGTTTTCATGATTCTGCGAGTATCAGAAATAATTGGATCCCGTCTTCATTTCGCTGATCTGTTCCGGGGTCGTGGCCTGCGGCAAGGCAATCCAGAGGACGAGGTACAGCAGGAAGCCAAAACCCATGAAAAGGCCGATTACAAATAGGATGCGGAGCAGCAAAGGATCAGTATTGAAATAATAGGCCAATCCTGAGCAAACACCCCCGATCGATTTATCCTGACCATCGCGATACATCCGCCGGCTCCGGCGGCCTCCGTCATAACGGTTGGAATAGGACTGCGAATAGCGCTGACCGCCTTCATGACGGCCCCCGATATCTTCAGGTGCACCAAGCACTTTTAATACTTCACGTACATCTTCGATGGAAATTACCTGACGCAGCGGTTTCAACCGCTCGGTAAAAAGTTCCGACATCCGTGTTTCAAGATCATGCATCACTTCGCGTCCTTCAACGCTCGACATGAATTGCCGCTCAACGGCATTCAGATAGCCTCTCAGAATTTCATAGGCATCATCATCAATGTTGAAAATAGTGCCTGCCAGATTGATTTGAATTGTCCTTTTCATAACACACTAGTTTAATTGTTCAGAATACTTGCTTTAACATTGTTATTTGATATGCAAAGATATATTCGTTTTTTAGTATCTTGTATCACATAGTACTAAATATTTTTAGACAATTTTGATAATTATCTGATTATCAATCATATTATTTTCATATTGAAACAAAAAAAGCCGGCTGCAGGCCGGCTTTAGGTATTATTACATCTTTTTATTTCACGAATTCGATCCAACCATAGGGATCGGGCAGGTCGCCCGTCTGGATTCCGGTAAGCTTTTCATACAGTTGCCGGGAAATGGCACCGGGTTCATCATTCTTACTGATCTGATACGTTTTACCGGTCGATTCATCCACGATAGAGCGCACCGGGCTGATAACCGCGGCCGTTCCGCAGGCACCCACTTCATCAAAGGTATCGAGCTCTTCAACGGGAACGGGTCGGATCTCAACCTTCATCCCCATATCTTTGGCAATCTGCTGGAGGCTCTTATTGATGATACTCGGCAGAATGGATTGTGATTTAGGGGTAACGTAGGTATTATTCTTAATGCCGAAGAAATTAGCCGGACCCGCCTCATCGATGTATTTCTTTTCCCGGGCATCCAGGAACAGGGCTGATGCATAACCTTTCTTATGTGCCACATCGAGGGCACGCAAACTGGCTGCATAATTTCCTCCCACCTTGATGTAGCCCGTTCCCAGCGGAGCGGCCCGGTCGAAAGTGCGGGTAATCATAATGTTCACCGGCATAAATCCCTCCTTAAAATAGGGCCCCACCGGTGTGACAAAAACCAAAAACAGATATTCAGAGGCTGCCTTAACACCCACCTGTGCACCCGAACCGATCAGTAAAGGCCTGATATAGAGCGAAGCCCCTGATCCATAAGGAGGAACAAATCTTTTATTCATCTTAACAGCTGTAAGGATAGCCTTGTGAAAAAGATCATCCGGAACCTCAGCCATCATGATACCTTCGGCTGATGTTTTCATACGCCGACTATTCTCATCCCACCGGAAAAGCCTGATTTGGCCATCTTTGCCCATAAAGGCTTTCATCCCTTCAAAAGCTTCCTGCCCGTAATGGAGGGCTGTGGCTGCCATGTGGAGGTTAATATATTCAGATGAAGATATTTCAAGTTCGCCCCATTGCCCGTTGCGATAATAACACCGTACATTGTAATCGGTTTTGATGTAACCAAATGGAAGCGATTTCCAGTCGAGAGTTTCCATAATTATATTGAAAAGTTAATTTTTTGGAATGATCAAATGTAGTAAAATTGTGCCACCTAAATGCTGATATTGCCACATAGATCAACACAGATACAAAGATGAAGGAACTGGTATTCGTGACCAATAATAAGCACAAACTCTCTGAGATCAGACAGATCCTCGGTGATTCTTATAAAATCATGAGCCTCGGAGAGATCGGATTTTATGAAGAAATTGAGGAAACGACACCTGATCTGGAAGGGAATGCCCTGTTGAAAGCCAGGTATATCCATGACCGCTTCGGGTGCGATTGTTTTGCGGACGATACCGGTCTTGAGGTTGCGGCCTTAGATGGTGCACCCGGAGTTTTTTCGGCCCGTTATGCCGGGGAAAATGCCACTTATGCCGATAATGTGAACAAGCTTCTGGAGGCATTAGCCGGTAATCACAATCGTGCAGCCCGGTTCCGCACCGTGATTGCACTCATCCTGAATAATCGTGATTATCTGTTTGAAGGCCAGGTGGAAGGTGAGATATTATCTGAGCCGCGTGGCATTACCGGTTTCGGTTATGACCCGGTTTTCAGGCCTTTGGAATCAGAAAAATCATTTGCCGAGATGTCAGCTGAAGAAAAGAATGTAATTTCCCATCGTGGTAAAGCAACCAGCCAGCTGCAGGAGTTCCTGCGACAAACGGCGGAAGGGGCAAAATAAAAAGGTTCAATTGGAGTTATTGTAGCGTCAAGGTCCCCGCTTTCGCGGGGATGACAGGAGCACTTGTCACCCCGGCGAAGGCCGGGGCCCGCCTACGCGGGGATGACAACGCTTCGATTTTGGGTTTTAGTTTTTTAGATTTGGATTTTACGCGATTATGCAAAAAATATTCATCTTATTGACTTTCCTTACTCTTGCGTTGCCTGGTCAAACCCAGACTCGCGTTGGCGAATGGCAGGATCAACTTTCTTTCAGTCAGGCCATCAGTTTGGTTGAAGCCAGGGGTATCATTTATTGCGCCACCCGGAGCGGCCTGTTTTCTTATGATCCTGTTACCACGAACATTAGCAAATGGTCGAAAATCAATGGACTCAGCGACCTCGAAATCGCTTGCCTGGCCTATAGTGAGGATCATAACACGCTGATTATCGCTTATGCAAATTCCAATATCGACCTGCTCCGGAATAACCGTATCATCAATATTCCGGATATCAAGCACAAATCGATGACCGGAAGTAAAAAGATAAACAGCATTCAGGTTCAGGGCAATGATGCCCTGTTATCCTGCGGATTTGGAATCATCCGGCTGAATCTTACCCGTGATGAGGTGGCATCAACCTATTATATCGGTCCCGATGGTTCTCATCTGGCGATTTTTGAGACAGCCATATTTAATTTCGATTCCATTTTTGCAGCCACAGAAAAAGGAATCTTCAAGGCCTATATCAATGATCCGGAACTTGAAAATTACCGGGTCTGGACACCCGTAACCGGTCAGCCTTTTCCGGGTGAGGCATTTAACCATATGGCATACAACGACGGCAAACTTTGGGCTTCTCACCTGAGTACCACCGGGGATGTGGATTCAATCTATACCTACAATGGGTATGAATGGACCTGGTTTCCAAGGTATTACAATGATATACGCCGAATGCGGTTTGAAGACGGGCAGGTTGCCGTTGTCAGTTCATACCAGATCAACCTGATCAGTCCGGATGGCAAGCTGCAAAGGCACATCGGGCGCTATGGCGAGGATCTGATGAACCCGAATGATTTCCTCTTAGATAATCAAGGGAAACCATGGATAGCCGATCGCGATTTCGGCTTGATCTACTCGCCGGATTTTGAAACATTTACGAAAATAAGGCCTGCCGGTCCATGGGACCGTAAAACTTTTGATATGGTGATTGCCGATGGAGATTTATGGATAGCCGGCGGTGCTTATGATGCATCCTGGAACAATATCTGGAACATCAGCGGGGTATCGGCCAAACTAAATGGCACCTGGAAGGTGTTCAACCCGATCACTATCCCCCAAATGGGACTGATCCGCGATATTGTGCGGCTGGCAGTTGATCCGGCCGATACACACCATTTGTATGGCGCCTCCTGGGGTTACGGGGTTGTGGAATTCCGGAACGGCGAGTACGTTGGAATTTACGATGATACCAACACCGATGGTGCACTACAGAGTGTATTCCCGGGAAATCCGTATATCCGTATCGGCGGACTCGCATTTGATTCGAAGAACAACCTCTGGGTAACCAATTCAAGTGTACCGTCGCCGGTATCGGTAATGAAAAAAGATGGCACCTGGAAAAGCTTCTCCTACGGTCAGTACCTCGGTGATGCCTTTACCGGCCCGATCGTAATAACTCCGGGTGATATCAAGTGGATCCTGCTGCCCAGAGGCAACGGGTTGTTTGCTTTTGATAACGGTAAAGACATCGATGACGTTTCCGACGACCGAACTGTAAGAATGCCGTTAAGAGTTTCATTTCCTCCGAAAAACACCATTAAGATACTGAACGACATTTATTCAATGGCCGTTGATCTCGACGGAAGGCTGTGGATTGGAACCAGTTCAGGGGCTGTGGTTTATTATGCACCTTCGGCCGTTTTTTCATCGTCTGATTTTTACGCTTCCCAACCCAGCGTGAACCAGGGCGACTCCTTGTATCACGGGCTGCTTGGAACCGAAATTGTGACGGCCATCGCAGTTGACGGAGCCAACCGGAAATGGTTTGGCACCAGGAATTCTGGTGTATTTTTAACCAATCCCGATGGAACTGCACTGATTCAATCGTTTAATGTCACCAATTCACCCTTGCTGTCCAATGAAATCGTATCCATCGTGATCGACAATCAATCCGGTGAAGTGTATTTTGGCACCGAGGGAGGTGTCATTTCCTACCGTGGAACTGCAATCCGGGATGATCTCTACACCGGTCCGGTTTATGCTTTTCCCAATCCGGTGAGGCCTGGTTATACCGGGCCCATTACGGTGAAAGGAGTTCCTTCGGCATCGATGGTAAAGATCACCGACCTCACCGGTAACCTGGTTTTTGAAGGGGAGAGCGTTGGCGGGCAGATCACCTGGGATGGCAATGAGCGATCGGGCCAACCGGTGGCTACGGGTGTTTATCTCGTTTTTGCTTCCACAGCTGATTTATCGAAAAAAGTAATTACCAAGATTCTGATAGTTCGCTAATTATGATTGAAAAGACCCTCGGAATTGTTCTCAAACAGATCAAGTACGGGGAAACCAGCCTTATAGCCCACCTGTATACCCGTCGTTGGGGCCGGATAGGAATTATGGTGCCCGGTGCACGTACTTCATCAAAAAACCGGAAGGCTTACCTTTTCCAACCGCTGACCATACTGGAACTGGAAGTGTATTATAAGGCCAATCGTGACCTGCAGAATATCAAAGAAGTCAAAAACCACAGTCCGTTTATGCATCTGACCGGCGATCCGGTCAAAAGTTCGGTGGCACTTTTTCTGGCCGAGATACTGAATAAAGCACTCCGTGAGGAGGAGCCCAACGAAGAATTATTTGATTTTCTGGATAGCCATATCCAATTTCTGGATCTCACGGATCAGGGTATCGCCAATTTTCACATCTATTTTCTGCTCCGTCTGTCGCGCTATCTTGGATTCAATCCGGGTGTACCGCCTGCTCAAAGCGATTTATGGTTTGACCTGGCCCTCGGCGCTTTCACCACCGCCCCGCCCCTGCACGGTTCATTTCTTACTCCGGAACTGACCACGTTGCTGATACGGTTTCTGTCGGTTCAGGCTTCCGACCTGGCATCTGTGGTAATCGACCGCAATAAGCGGATTGAACTTCTCGAAGGAATCCTGCGATATTATTATCTTCATCTTGAAGGATTGGGCGAAATCAAGTCGCATA